>DAOTTR010000540.1:0-7075 GCA_034437715.1 Caldilineaceae bacterium | reverse complement strand
CTCTACTATTTGGCGACATCGCCTGATTTTTATGGCCCCGCAGCGACCTATCTAGGCGAAGCGGGCCTGGCCGATCAGGCCGAAGGCGTGCGCAACCTGGTCATCGAGAAGCCCTTTGGCCACGATCTGGCCAGCGCGCTGGCACTCAATGACGTGATACATACCCACTGGGCCGAAAACCAGATCTATCGCATTGACCACTACTTGGGCAAGGAGACGGCACAGAACATCCTCTTTCTGCGCTTTGCCAACACAATCTTTGAACCGCTATGGGATCGCAATTATATTGATCATGTCCAGATTACGGTGGCCGAGACGGTCGATGTGGGCGGTCGGGCAGGCTACTATGATGATGCCGGTGTCCTGCGCGACATGTTCCAGAATCACCTGCTCCAGCTTTTAACGCTCATCAGTATGGAGCCGGCTGCCCCTTTGAATGCCGATACGTTGCGCAATGAAAAAGTGAAAGTCCTGAATGCTGTCCGTCCCATCGAACTGGAAGAGACCGTGCGCGCCCAATATGACGGCTATCGCACGGCAGAAGGGGTGGCCAATGATTCGCAAACACCCACCTATACAGCCTTGAAATTATACATTGACAACTGGCGCTGGCAGGGCATTCCCTTTTATCTCCGTTCGGGCAAGGCGCTGGCCAAGAAACATTCGGAGATCGCGATTGTCTTCAAGCGCCCCCCAATGGCGCTCTTTGGTTTGGTCAACAACCGCGTCTCCAATGTGCTTTCGATTTTGGTCCAGCCCGACGAAGGCGTCCATTTGAGCTTTGAGGCCAAAGTGCCCGATTCTAGCCAGGAAATGCGCACCGTCGATCTGGAATTTCATTATCGCGACGCTTTTGCCGACCGCACCATCCCCGATGCCTATGAGCGCCTCTTGCTCGATGCCCTGAACAGTGATGCGTTACTCTTCGCACGCAGTGACGAAATCGTGCAAGCCTGGCAGATCATTGATCCGATTTTGCAAGGCTGGGAGGCATCCAATGCCCCACCACTGGATACTTATCCTAAAGGTAGTTGGGGACCCCAAGAGGCCGAGCAATTGCTCGCTCTCAATGGTCATCGCTGGCTTCTGACCGAACATAAGTGACTTTCAGGCCAAACAATTGTGCAAGTTGTTTGGCCTGATTGTTTGGCCTATAGCTTTTACAAGTGACAGAGACTGCCCAAAGGTTTGTCTCTCTGCGTCATCCATTGTCGGTGAGTGACTGTCACGTTGTACCTAGTCGTACCTCTATGTCCTCACATCTGTGTATCACTTGTGACCCTTTTCTATGTAAATACCCCCTCTCTTCTATCCGCTGGCCACTATACTAAATAGAAGTTACGCAGTTGAATGCGCTGCTATCTCTGGCAGCAGACCGGCAAGATGCCGGCGTTCCCAGGCAACTGCGTAACTCCTACCAAATAAAGGTTTGTATTTTGAAATGGCAAAGGAGAAAAGAGATGCCAAAAAAACGTTATCCAAGTGTACTGTTTCTAAGTTTGTTGTTGACTTTTGGACTTGTACTAAGTGCATGTGACAATAACCAAACTACGCCGACTGTCACCCCCGTGGCAGCAGGTACAGAAGCGCCTGTCGTTGATGTAACAACAGATGTAGAAGAAGAAGTCGCTGACGAAAGTGAAGTGTTGACAGACACTGGCGTTACAGGGACCGATGATGTAGACGCAGTAGATAGCAGTGATGTTAACACCGATACCCTCTCGGGTGACGTAGAAATTATTACCGACACTCAATTGATTACGGGTACGGAAGTTTTGACTGCGGTTGAGGTGACCACAGATACTGTTGTGCTTGAACAACAACTGGTGACGACTGTCATAACAGATACCGATTTGGTGACCGACGTTACCAGCCTCACTGATGAAGAAGTGATCACCGAAACGGATTTCATGACGGAAACTGAGAATGTATCGCCAACTATACAAACAGAGGGAGCTGTTGGAAGCGCCAATGTGGTGCAGTTAACGGCTACTCCTTCACCAAGTGCCACCCCATCGCCCATGCCGACTGCAACACCAACGGTGCTTGTTGAAGTAACCAAAGTGGTCACGGCTACCGTCCTGGTCACCGAAGTCATTACCGATACAGTGACCGATACAGAGGTAGTAACGGATACGGTTGAGGCAGAAGTAACCCCGACCCCAATGGGGACCACCATCACAAATACGGGGACAACGACAGAGACGAGTGAGGCAAGTGACGTAACTGTGTTTGTTGGCGTCGTTGATGCCAATAATCGCATAATGCGTGTATCTGAATTACTTGGCGCGAACGTCAATGATTTTAATCAGGAAGATGTGGGCTCAATGAATGACTTGATTGTCAATCTGAGCAATGGCCGTGTTATTTTTGCTACACTGGCGTCTGGCGGCTTCTTAGGATTGGGCGAGGAGACCTACCCCGTTCCACTGAGTGCATTTCGTTATCTGTCCGATACAGATGAAGTAATAGTCAACATTGATGAAGCACAACTCGTCGGCGCCCCTGGTTTTGACAGTGACTGGCCCGATGTAACTGACGCGCGCTATGATGTCGAAGTGGAACAATTCTGGCGCAATCTAGGCACCAATGTTGTGCCCGCTCGCACGGTCGCTGGTGTGCGTTCCGTATCCGGTACGGTCGTCAAAGCCAGCAACCTGCTGAATAGCTCGCTATTTAACCCTGAGGGTGAAAACCTGGGTGACATTGATGATCTTTTGATCGACTTAGGCTCTGGCCAAGTGCGCTATGTTATCGTGGCAATTGGCGGTTTCTTGGGGCTGGGCGAAGAACTTCGGGCTATCCCGCTGCGTGCCTTTGACCTGGATACGCGTGGCGTATTCGATGATACCGCAGCGGCTACCTTCATTCTGGGTGTAGATCAGGCTGTGCTAGAACAGGCTCCAACCTTCAATGCGGATGCCTACCCCAACACCGCTACGCCAGATTGGGATGTCGAGTGGCTTCAATTCTGGGAAGACAATCGCTAGATCACGTTACTTATTGGCTGAACGCAGGTAGTAAAAGACCCCGGTGAAATTTCGCCGGGGTCTTTATATTGCCTTTTTATGTATGGACAAACTCTTTAAAAATCATATCTTCACCACCATAGTGGCTCAGGGTTGTCGTGCTGAACGCGCCCGTTGCGCCGCGGCCAGATAAGTCTGCTCGACCTCCAACATATGTTCGAGCACATGCATGGCCGACCAGCCGCCGTCATCCGGTTGCTGCGTGGCGGTTGCATCACTCAGCCCAACGGTAGCGGCGAGTAATTGGCCCCATGCCCGTTCCGCTTCGGCCAACATGCGCTGGGGCATGGTCGGTCCAGTGCCGGTCTTCTGGCGCGCATCTTCCAGTTGATTGGTGTGTTCACGCATATGCTCGCCAAAGCGCAACAACACCCGGCGCAGATCATCCCAACGGTGGAGATCGGTGGGAATGGCAAAATCAGCTTCCGTGGTATCACTCATTGTCGCCAGCGTTTCTTGGCGGGCCGTGCGGATTTGGCCTAGCAATTCGTCAATCTTTTGACGTGTCATCGTATCTCTCACAAAGTATCTCCCGCAAAATGTTTGCTCCACACCGGAGACCAAACCACTAGTACAGAGCGGCCTAAGTAAGACAGTAGTTCAGTAGACAGCCACTGACTCACTGTCCTACTGTCCTACTGTCTCACTGGACTACCATTGGTCTATTTACGCCGTCGTGTACTAGCTTGCGTTTCCCTGCGTGGAGCATTTGTCTTATAGAATATTGGTAATCGCCTGCTGGGGACCGAAGTGGCGCGCGACCGGCAATCCATTTGCCTGACACCATGCCTTGAGCGGATTGGCACCGCCATTGGGTTGGAAGTTCACTTCGTCGTCCCACTGTTCGCCCACCAGATAGCGTTGCAACGGCGTCAACCGCTCGACAAACGCAGCGTCTTGCTTGCGAAAGTCCATAGGCATCACCCAACGGTAGCCGTAGCCGATCATGATACCCTTGCGAATCCATCCGGATAAATTGGTCGCACCCGCGTGCCAAGTGCGATTTTCAAAGATCAGACAATCGCCCGGATTGAGCAACGGTTCAACCGTATTCGCCGGATCGACTTGCCCGGCGGGAATTTGGATCGGCGCTTGCAGGTGATTGCTGCCGGGCGAGACCAGGGTCGCGCCGCTATTGGGTTCGCTCAAGTCGGTGAAATAGTAGGCGCATTTGAGTTCAATGCGCGGAATGCTATAGTGGCCCAGATCGTGCATGGCTTGGGCATAGTCGCGATGCCAACCCGGTGTACGATGGGTGCTGGGCGTGCCGGCTGGATCGGGGTGTTTGTAGATCAGGTGCGAGGTCATCAAGTGTAGATTTGCGCCCAATAGCTGCACCACAATCGGCAGGATCGTGGGATGCGTCATCAATGGCAGGTAAGCATCGTCCAGGGTGACCGAATTGCGAAAGCCATCATAAAGGCCGTTGGCGGTACGCTGCCGATTGACTTGACGGTCGCTGGCGATCAAGCGGTCGCTGGCTTCGATCAGCGTCGAGATGGTGTTGCTATCGAGTGCGTTGCGCACAACCAAATAGCCTTGCTGATCAAAATGTGCCAGTTGTTCGGCATCAATCGGATGATACTCCAGCATAATCGTTCCTTTCTATTCTTCCACAAGCAAGCGGCCAACGTCGCACGAATGGGCGTCGCAATACCAGAGCACACCTTCGTGGATCGTCATGCCATGCACTTCGGCAGGTGCTTCGACGCGAATGGTTGAATAGACGCGACCATCTTCGGTGCCCAGCAAGTTGACGGCCCCGGTCGAGGTATCGGCGACCCATAGTCGGCCTTCCGGCCCCCATGCCAAGCCATGCACGCGCAACCCTGGTGTGCGAAAGCGATGGACCTCTTGCCACGTTGCGGGGTCCATTACATGCACAAACTGAGAGGGCGGCGAAGCCACATAGAGCTTGCCATCGCGCCACTCCAAGCCGTGTGCGCCGGTTTCCTGGGCATCGGCGGCCCCCTCGCGCCAGGCGACCACACCCGAACCGGGCGAATCATATTTGGCGATGGTCTTACCGGTGGCGAGATCAAGCTTGGCAATCTTCGATTCGTAGGTCGAGGCTACCCACAAATAGCCGTCACCCACCGTAATACCGCTAGAGTGGACCGTATCGGTCTGGGCTTCAAAGAGAATCGCGCCGGTAGTGTAGTCCACGCGATAGACTTTGTTGTCCACCTGATCGATACACCACAGGCCATCCGGCGCGGCTTGAATGCCATTCGGTTGGGGGCCAGGGCTCTTAAATAACTTCTCGACGCGAGCAATGGAAAAAGGCATGGGAACTCCTTTGGTTTTGGTGTAGATTTGGTGTAGATGTTGAGTTTTAGGGAGCGTGTTCGGTACTATCTGTTTTTATCAAAATAAGCGGCAGTGTGTGCCTCTTGCATAACTGGTAGGCTGTCATCAAAGTTTTGATGGTATAACGTAGGTCACGTTTGTAACATGACAATCTGCCCAAGAACGTAACATCGCCCTAGCAAAGCCTTGCGCTACGACGCGTGTCCGGTTACAAACCGCATCTGCTGCATGGAACGAGTCTGTTACGTTACAAACGTGACCTACAATTGCTATTTGGGTACAACTTTAATCGGCGTCGGGCAACTCATCCCACTCGCCCACCGTCCACGCGCTGATGAGCAGATAAAGTTGGGGCTGATGTTGTTGCCCCAACACCAGGATGAGCGCATTTTCTTCATCCACGGCAACTTCTTCGAGCCAGACGCCCTGTTTGGCCAGGGTCGCCATGCGCGTTTGGATTGTCTCCAAGCCTTCCAGCGGTTCACTTTCGACGGTGACAAAGCAGAGGGTGCTGTAGAGTTCAAAATAGACGCCGCCTTCGAGATAGAGATCAATGTCAAAGGCATTCTGCGACGGAATGGGCTCGTCATCGTCGTCCAAGACATCGCCCATCGATTCTTCCCACACTTCGATGTGCACAATCTTCTCGCCAGCCAACCCTGCAATTTCATCGTACAATTCGTCATCTACTTCGGTATATAGGTCGATTTCTGGAAATTCGGACATGATTATTCTTCGCCTTCTGTTGGTAATGGTCCTATGACAATCATACGCGTCGGAATGGTCATTGGTTTTTCAAAGTATTGACCACCGGCAGAAAAATGGCTAAATTTCACCGGCAATCCTTGGTCGATAAAGGGGTTTGGTCCCTCCATCAGATGAAAATGAAGATGTGGCCCGGGCGAGTTGCCACTGCTGCCCACGCGCCCAATCAGCGCCCCACGCCGAATCATCTCGCCTTCGTTGACGGCAATGCCTGCCTGTTGTAGACAGCCAAAAAAGCTAAACTCGCCATTGGCATGGCTGACCGCCACGGCATTGCCCAGCAAGCGCCGCGGATCATCGCGAAACATGCGCGGATTGGGCGGCATTCCAGGTTGCAGATCGGGCATGTCGACGCAGACATAGGCCACCTTGCCGCCGGCTGTCGCATAGACCGGCTGATCCCAGCTATAATGGTCTTCGACACTCATGCCATTGCCCTGAAAAAAGGCGTTGTCGGTGCCGAGCTTGACAAAGTCCAGGGCGTAGGTTTGGCTAAACACTTCTTGTTTATGGCGGTCGCTCCAATCGGCAGCTTGAATTGCCCACCACGCACCCTGCAACGGAAAGTGGAGATCCGTCTTGTTGTCATGGTACTGTACAGGAATTTGTAGCAGCGCCTGGGTTGTTTGACCATCCAACTCGTTCTTGCCCACAATCGTCAACTGTACCATGCTGAGCGGCTCATAGCCATGCAACATAAAATGGAGACTATGCAGCGCAAGCCCTGTGCCCGCAGGAATCGTCAAATTCTCTTCGCCCAGGCGTTGGCGGATCAGGCGTGCGGGCCACCGTTGTTCGAAGAGCAACTGATGATCATTATAGCCTTGGATCACCATCCCACTAATCGTCACATCCCCATTGACGGCGGTAATCCCCACGTCAAAGGCAACCTCTTGCATCGGCCCGATCATGGGAAAGGGCATTTCCGTATAGCGCGCCGCAATTAAGCGCGCCGGTCTGCTTTCAACGTG
>DAOTTR010000539.1:0-2588 GCA_034437715.1 Caldilineaceae bacterium | reverse complement strand
CGATCTCCGCCTCTCGTTCTTTGATTGTCATCAGAGATCCCCTTTCTCGGTTTCTCTGAAGTTTAACCTATCTTTTCACCCCCCACACTTTGGCGAATACCTAATGACACTAACGGATTTCCGTATTACCAGCAAATATGGTATAGATCATTCAGTCGGTGATACCATGGGGCCGGGCGGCGTCTTTTACTTTTTGCGCAATGGCTCGGAGATTATGCGCATTGCCCAGGATATGGAAGAACTCTGCCCCAACGCGCTCATGCTCAACTACACCAACCCTATGGTGATGATCTGTTGGGCCGTCGAAGAATTGACTTCGATCCGCAGCGTGGGGTTGTGTCATAGTGTCCAGGGTACGGCCTTTCAACTGGCCGACTATATGTGGATTCCGCGCGAAGAGTTGCGCTACTGGACAGCCGGTATCAACCACATGGCGTGGTATCTCAAACTAGTAGATCCCGGCGTAAATAAGGTACCCTATTTTTACCATGATGTACACGAGTAACGTGCCTGATTAACGGCCGTGGTATCTACGCCCAACTGTACTAGAGTGGCAGGGCCAGGATGTCTATCCGCTGTTGCGCGCGGCGATGGCAAAGCCGGAGACCTACGCGCGCGACCGCATTCGCTTTGAGATCATGAAACACTTTGGCGCGTTTGTCACCGAGTCTTCGACCCACATGTCCGAATACGTGCCCTATTTCCGCCGTACGCCAGCCCTGTTAGAACAGTACGGTTTGCGCTCTAATCGCAACCGTAATTGGAGCGAATGGCTCACGCGGCGCGATGAAAAATATGAGCAAATGGTACAAGAAATCAAAGACAACACGCCGATCACGCTCGACCGCTCACACGAATATTGCTCGGCGATTTTGGATGCCATCGAAACCAACACGCCCTTCCGCTTTAATGGCAATGTGTGTAATCATGGGGTGATCACCAATTTGCCCACGAATGCGATTGGCGAAGTGCCGATTCTGACTGACGGTACTGGTTTGCATCCCTGCTATGTCGGTGCACTGCCGCCCGAATTGGCCGCGCTCAATCGTACCAATCTCAATGTGCAAGAGGTGATTGTCGAAGCATTAAAGCGCCGCGATCGCGAACTCGTCTATCGTGCCATCCAGCTTGACCCGCTCACCGCCGCGGTCTGCACACTGGATGAGACGCGTCAGATGGTCGATGAACTGCTGGTTGCCCACGCCCAGTGGTTGCCATTTTAGTATCGATTTAGATGTCGGGTTCTCAGAACCCGACATCTCTAGCAATCCTGTTTATAGAAAAGAAAGTGTATGATCGAAGAGACCATCCCAACCCCGCCAGCTTGGCTGCCCGGCCCCTTACTCGTTGATCTGCCCGATAAAACCATCACTACGCTCGATCATGGCGCGGATGGCATCGTCCTGGTCCACTTCAATGCCAAATTGACCGCGTTTCGCAACAGTTGCCTGCATCAAGAAATGCCAATCCACGCCGGCACCCTGACGCCCGATGGCATTCTGCTCTGTCCCTGGCACAATTGGTGTTATCACGTCTCGACCGGCGAATGTCTCAATGTGCCGGGGGCAGAATTAGAATCCTTTCCCGTACAGGTCGTAGATGCCCGTGTCTGGGTCAAGGTTGAATAACCCCGCTAGCGGAACCAGCAAGCCGTCGTGGTCGCAGCTTGCTTGCATTCTTTGCCAACTACCGCTATGATCATGGGTGTTATTTTGCTAGTAGATCCCGGCGTAAATAAGGTACCCTATTTTTACCATGATGTACACGAGTAACGTGCCTGATTAACTGCCGTGGTATCTACGCCCAACTGTACTAGTTTCCCAGAACCCACATGGTTTTAGATTTGGGCTTCCGTTACTCTGTCCTCCCTAATCTAAAATCTCTACAAGTCAGTCGAATTGAAAGGATGTACCAATGATCAAGATTGCCGAAGTGCTCCCCCCGCGCCCATCGCCCCTCTGGAAGATGGTCAAACAGTGTGGCGTCGACCATGTGGTCGGTGGCATGGATTTTAGTCTGGGCTGGGAGAAGCGCGACAAAGATAATCTGCCCTGGGGCTTTATGTCGCTGGTGCGCATCAAGAAGGCATACGAAGATGCCGGCTTTGATTTCAATGTGATCGAGAGCCGCCCGCCGCTGACCAAAGCCAAGCTCGGCCTGCCGGGGCGCGATGAGGAAATCGAAACCGCATGCGAGTTGATCCGCAACATGGGCGCGCTGAATATTGGCGTTTGGTGTTATGAATGGATGCCCGTCTTCAACTGGATGCGCACCTCGACCACCACACCCGAACGGGGCGGTGCCGTGGTCACGAGCTTTGATTACAGCCTGATGGAGCACGCCCCGCTCACCGAATATGGTATTGTGACGGAAGATCAACTCTGGGAGAATCTGCAATATTTCTTAGAGAAGGTAATTCCCGTTGCCGAAAAGGCCAATGTAAAACTGGCCATGCACCCCGACGATCCGCCCTTGTCGCCGATCCGGGGCTTGGGCCGCATTATGCGCAGCGTGGAAAATTACCAGCGCCTGATCGACATGATCCCCAGTGAAGTCAACGGCATCTGTCTCTGCCAGGGCAACTTCAC
>DAOTTR010000538.1:0-3857 GCA_034437715.1 Caldilineaceae bacterium | reverse complement strand
ACAAAGCCGTGACAGCCGTGGGTGGTGGCATAGTCGAGCGCGGCACCCATGCGTGGTGTGCTCCAGTTGGAAGCGCCAAAGGCGCGAATTTTGCCCGCCGTGACCTGGGTCGCCAAGGTTTCCACAATCTCATCCACGGGGCGGTTCGGCTCATCGCGGTGCAACCAGTAGAGGTCGATATAGTCGGTTTGCAGATGTTGCAAACTCTCGTTCAGATCCTGCACAATATCGGCGGGTGCTAGACGGGAAATGTGCATGGTCGCCAAGTCTGGGTGCGCGCCCTTGGTGCCGACCAGGATCTGGCTGCGATTGCCGCGCGCTTTCATCCACGCGCCAATCGTCTTCTCGCTAATACTGCGCGGCAAGGCGGGATTCCAGTTGGCATAGACGTGGGCGGTATCGAGGAAATTGCCACCTTGTGCCACAAAGGCGTCCAACAAGGTAAATGCCTCCGCTTGGGGAATGCTCGATCCCAAGTTGCCGGCCCCCAAACAGAGGTGGGAAGGGGTAAGATTTGTATTAAACATAGAAACGGTTTTCATGGTTGGACTTGGGTTTTCTCTTTCCGCTGCAAGGTTTCCTATAGGATGCGCTATGAAAATTCAGGAAAGGGCTACAGGCGGGCGTACACCAAGAACCGCCCGTAGGTCGCTCAATTGTATCGGTGAATTGCGAAAAAAACAAGTCCTTTTTGGATTGCATGTGGTTGACAAGAAGGCCACCGGTTAAAACCGCGCCTAAAAGGCAACCGAGCAGGTTTTGGATAAGAGGCGTCGAATCGGGTGCCCCCCGGGCGCGATGCGGTCAACCACATGCGATCCCGAAGACCCAAAAACAAGTGCATTTCATCTTTGGGGTAAATTTCAGTACTGGCGAGCAACGTGTGCCGGGGACGAGCGACGACCACACCGATTTAACAAACTGTATCCCCGCTCGTCCCCGGCACACTTCCCCTAAAGTGAATTACACCTTTTTTGCAACTGCGATGACGGTGCCCATGCGATTCTGGGTGAATGCATCCGCTTGTATCCGTAGTAGATGGAGTTCCGCTAGGCGCAAGTACCCGCTGACGGTTAGCGAGGAGTGAATCTTACGCTAGAACATCTTGATCCCCTTGGTCGAGATAAAGTTCGTTATATGCGCCATATAGAATTCTTTGGCAGCCATTTTCTCTGGCGGGATGGTACTAAGATTGTCTTTTCGCCAGGCCAAATAGCTGCGTAGGTTACCGTCTAGGTGATATAAGTTTACCCTTTCGCGGAGATGCGGAATCTCGAAAAGCTCTGGATACTGTTTCCGAAAAAGTTGGATGAAATTCGCGAAATCGGTGGTACAGAAAGCTTCATTCCCCTCGGCTACCCAATCATTGGGGTAGAGGCAAAAAGCCTCGATTACCCAAAGTTCGTAATCTTTGGGTGCCTGCAGCGCATATTCAAAATCCAATAGGGCAGATATTTTCCCGTTATCGACCAAAATATTAACCAACGTCAGGTCGCCATGCACTTGGACGGGAATTGCATCCTCAAGTAGATGCTTGTGTTCTTCAAAATAGTTAATGGCCAACTCAAGAAAGCCGGGCACCATCCGAATTTTCAAGGCATCAAGTTCGGCAAGGGTATGCTGGAATTGATCCGTAAGAAACGCTGACCACGATGCATATTGTGGGGTATCGGCGCGTGCATCACCAAAATCGGAAAAAGTTCTCTTATGCAGGATTTTCAGGTAATCCACAAGTTCAGTCACAATGTTTTCTTGTGCATTGGGTTGTAAATGGCACCATAGGGCAAAAAGATTTTGTCCAGGGATGGCTTGTTGAATCTGGTAAACAAAGCCATCTTGCTGGCCAAAAGCGTAGATTCTGGGCACAGGAATTTCGTTGATGAGGCTCTGCAACAGTTCCGTCTCACGTTTCAGCCGTGGAAAGGCATTTTCCCTGGCACCTATCCGGACAACATAATCGCTATCAATTTGGAAAACGGAATTTACCTGGCCGCCGCGCAAAGTTTGAATATGCTGGCAACGGATCCCTGCCTGCTGGCAAATTTTTCTGACGATTGTTTCCACTGGTCTGCCCCCTCATAGATAAAACCCTTAAAAGTCATCCATAGCGTCTCGTGTATTATTGGACTTATTGGGATGACTTTTAAATGGTCTGCCCCTTTAGATGGATTGCGGCGAAGGCATGGTCTCCGCAACGGGTTTGTGCCGATAGTAGATGATCGCCAGAAAGCATGCCCCGACGTTGACGAGACCGAGTACGAGGAAAGGCAGTCCAGGCGTCAAACGCACAAGCCACCCGCCCAGTAGCGCGCCGCCGATCATGCAGAGGCTCCAAACGGCGTGCAGCAAGCCAAATGTCGCAGGATGCTCTTCCTTGGCAATGCCATCTGCCACCCAGACGTACAGCAACGTAGAGAGTGACCAAGCAGCCGCAATGCCGAGAACGCCAAAGACGAAGAGTCCCGCCACGCTCCTCGCCCCCAGGAATAGACCGAGACCGGTAACGATCAAGATGGTATAGGCCACCAGGGTCGGGCGCGCTGCCCCCCAACGGTCTGCCACCTTCCCGGCCAGCAATTGTGCAACGGACGCGACGATCAGCGAGGTAGTTCCATAGGCGGCAACCGTCACCTTATTACCCGATAGATCGTTGATCAGCAGCGGAATCAGCACAGTCAACATGCCGTAATAGAGGGTCGGCAGGCCGCGCAAGCCGATCAACAGCTGCACCTGCCTCTGCCGCAGCAGCAACAGAATATTCCCCCCGAACCGATGCAGCGAGACCGGTTCCGTTGTGTAGTCGTGCAGGTTTGTCAGCCAGCGGGCGGCCATCAGAACGGTGACAATGGCGAGAGCGATAGCAACCCAGCCAAAGGTGCCAAATCCGTACCGCTCGATCAGGATGCCGGCAATCGGATGACCAATCGCACCGCCGGCAGTCATGCTCAGCGCGTACAATGCGGCGAGGATGCCCAACGCCCCATGTGCGCTAAGCCGAGTCAGATAGCTTGAACCGCCGACGGTGATCAACGATCCGCCACTACCGCCGATTAACCACAACAAGGTCACCCACCAGAATCCGTGCATCTGGAAGACAAGGCTGCTTACGCCAGCAAGCAGAAAACCACAAACGATCACCCATTTGCTGCCCAGCCTGGCGGTCAGCGCGCCACCCAGCAAAGCGGCCACGGTTCCGGCAATTTGTCCGCCGGCAACGATCGTAGAGATCGTTACCGGTGCCAGGCCAAGCTGTTCCTGTAGATAGATCAGAAAGAAGGCAAATTGGGGCATACCCCGTATGTCATTTGCCATTTGTGCCAAGATCAGTACCATCGCCGGCTGCCACGCAGCATTCTCCGATCGCAACGGCTGGCGTTGCGTATCACTATCGATTAAAGACATCGTAAACTCGTATCTTTTTAGCCCGTGGAGATAAGCGAATCATTGGATGACAACAATCTATTTTTCATTTCCGCACGATAAACGCTATCTATACACTTTGGCACTTTAAAAGAGTGCCAAAGTAGCATTATACGCATGTCAGAATGAAAACCGAAGTTTGATGAAGCAATGATCCACGTGCCGGCGTGTTCCGTGTGCCAGAGTGTTCACGCCGCGGCCCAGCATGTGGCGTTTGTGACCAAAATACACCCGTAACGACACGGTGTATTTCAATTTGAGGGTAAATTTTAGAAGGAGCGCGCAACGTGTGCCGGGGACGAGTGACAACCCAGCAATTGTAAATTCGAAATTATGAAGTCGGAGGAGGGTGTTCAAGCGCAAGCTGAGTAAACATAAAGAGCATCAGATGGGACCAGGAATCGAAGGTCTGATAGCGAGTAAGAGCCCAACATCAT
>DAOTTR010000537.1:0-3058 GCA_034437715.1 Caldilineaceae bacterium | reverse complement strand
CAGCAATAGTGTCGTGGTAGTGGCCCCCGAGAACAAGCGCAGCGCAGTGCAGCAAGAAGTGGCCAAGCTACGCCAGCACATTATCGAATCATCCTTGGATGCCGAAGATCGCCCCAAGCATATCAAACGCTTGGGCGCGCTGACGGGCGGCGTAGGTGAACTCAAGATTGGCGCACATGCCAAGAATGATCGCGCCGTGCGCGAAGCCCATGCCGAACGCTCGTTGAAGGTGCTCTCATCGGCACAACGGGGTGGGGTAGTACCAGGTGGCGGTGCTGCCCTCTTTCACTGCATTCCCGCCCTACGCGCCGCCGCCGATCAAGAAACAGATGAGCATATTGCCGCCGGGCTGCGTGTGCTGGCAGTGGCCTTAGAAGCGCCGTTAAAGCAGATTGTCATCAATTCGGGGCGCGGCGTGCCCGGTGTCGCCATGCAGCAAGTGCGCGACGGCGGTATCAGCACCACCTTCGATGCCATGAGCGGTAAGGTGGTCGATGCGTTTAGCGCGGGCATCCTGGATGTGACCGACGTGGTTGCACAGATGGTCCACATTGCTGCCAGCGGCGCAATGATGGCGCTTTCTACCGATGCAATTGTCTATCATCGCAAACCCAAAGAGAGTTTGCAACCTGATTAAGTTCACGATAGTAGATTTGAAACAACTATGCCTATTATTTTGTCATTTGCCCAAGTAGAAAATCATTTGTGGGCGGCGGGGCCAGAAGGTCTCTACCGCTTAAATGGTCATGGATTAGAACCAGTGCCCCAGCCCGAATCGGAGCTGGCCTGTTGTGGTACGGATGGCGAGCGTGTTTTGGTGGGCGGTATGCCCCACGGCACAGCTTTTAGCCTGGATGCCGGCGGTAATTGGCAAGCTTCGTGGATGGATGGCATCGAAACGGGGGTGCTGTGTATTGCTGCCGATCCGGCGGTTACAGAAACCGGAGTCTTGCTGGCCGGCAGCGCCGGGGGTGGCATTTTGCGCTCGCACAATCGCGGCCATAGTTGGACCGTTTGCAACTTTGGGCTCCAAGATTATACTGTGCTGACGATTGTCTGGGCAGCACCCGCGCCGGTGGATGTCTGGCCGCGCTGGGAAGTGGTCTTTGCCGGCACCGAAGATGGTGTCTATCGTTCACCCAATGGCGGCCGTGGTTGGAAACGCAGCGAAGGCATTGATGGTGTGGTGCAGGTGATTGCCGTCGCGCCAGATTTTCACCAGAGCAGTCTTGTCCTGGCCGGTACCGAAGGATTGGGCCTCTGGCGTTCGACCGATGGTGGCCGTACCTTTGCCCCGGTTGCCAACGGTCCCGAACGGGTCGATGCGCTGACCAGCACCGAAAAGGGTTGGCTCCTGAGCGATGAAAGTGGCCTGTGGCGTTCAACCGATGGCGCAACTTGGACCGCGATTACGGATAGCAAGCCTGCGCTCACCTTGTTCCGCACCGAGCAAGGCATCTGGGCCGGTGGCGAAGATGGTGCTACGTTGCTAGATCGCGCCTTGCTGGGTTAATCGATGGTTATGAATTGTACAAAGCAGACCCCAATCACTGCAGTTGGAGTCTGCTTTGTGTTGTGTGCTGTACACATCCAGAATTGCGTCTGGCTGGCTGGCTGGCACGTTGGGTTTGTGCTGCTATCACAAGCGTCTAGTACAGTTGGGCGTAGATACCACGGCAGTTAATCAGGCACGTTACTCGTGTACATCATGGTAAAAATAGGGTACCTTATTTACGCCGGGATCTACTAGCTTGATTATACAACTTGCCGTTTCGGTCTTTCTTTGGCCGCCAGTAGCGCACTGATCAGAATCAATGCGGCGCCAAGCCACTGCCAGCGCAGCAACTGTTCGCCCAAAAATAACATAGACCAGGCGACGGATAACATCGTCTCTAGCGACATAAGCAGAGACATCTGGCCACTACCCATGCGTTGAATCGCGGCGTAGAAGCACAGGCGCGCCAAAAAGGTGCTGACCACCGCCAGGATCACCATGCTAATCCAGCCTTGTAGCCCAGGTACATAGAGATCGGCCCCACTCAGCCACCACCAGAGGGTTATGCCTATCGTAGAGATCACTGCCACATAATAGGTGACGGCTGTGGCGTGGTACGGGCGCAGGTACCACTGGGTCAGCACCATCTGGATCGCAAAACCCACCACCGAAAACATGACCAAAAAGACCCCAACCCAGTCAATTTCACCACCGGGGCCAATTAACCAATAGACGCCACCCAGCGCCAGCGCCAAACGCACCAGATGCAGCGGACTCAGCCTTTCGCCACGCAGTGCCAATAGCCCCAAAACCGCAATCGGGTTGACCGCAAACAACATAATCGCCATGGACGATTCCAGCCGGGTCAGCGCCCAATAATAGGCCAGAATGTTGATGCTGCTCGATATACCCACAACCAACATCGCTAACATACCGGGTCGATCAAAGCGCAGATTGACACGGTTACCCATGCCCATCATCGTCGCCAGCAGCAAACTAGAGATCCACATGCGTCCCAGGAGCATCGTCGTCGGATTCATACCCAACAAAATCGCATGGCGGCTGAGTGGCGTGGCTAGGCTGAAAAATGTGGTCGCCAACACGGCCAAGAGTAACCCGCTCCACAACGGATTGGCACTTTCTGATAGCAGATTTGTACGCAGAAAGGTAGATTTCGTTTTGAGCATAAATTGGTCCAATTGAATTTAGACGGTTTTGCTGACCAAAGGGCGCTGACTGCATCAAAGTGGTTGATGCACAATGGCCGCGCAGAGGCCTATTATAGCATACCCGTAGTGCTTGGCCTATCGATTGATCAGAACAGATATTTTACCTGAAGGGAAAGCGAGTAATGGGCGTGGCAAGCGGACAATAAATAAAGAGCGCCAGAATCATCAGATCCTAGCGCTCTCAATAAGTTCAAAACAGAGTAGTAAAGGTAAAGGGGGGGGTAGTGAGGTGGGAGTTGGCAATGACCTACTCTCGCATGCAGCGACCCGCATACTACCATCGGTGCTGGTGGGCTTAACTGCCGGGTTCGAGATGGGACCGGGTGGACCCCCA
>DAOTTR010000536.1:0-8133 GCA_034437715.1 Caldilineaceae bacterium | reverse complement strand
ATGATCCTGGTGATCTCGATTTCGCTTTCCGACGAACGGCAAGTCGCGCGCGAAGGCTACAGCCTGTGGCCGGTTGGCTTCACCACCTTTGCCTATCAATACATTTTGCAAGAGCCCACCCAGATTCTCCGCGCTTATGGTGTGACCATTTTCATCACAGTAATTGGCACCGTGGGTGGGTTGCTGCTCTGCTCGCTGTTGGGCTATGCGCTCTCGCGCAAAGATTACAAGCTGAGCAAAATTCTCTCTTTTTATGTCTTCTTCACCTTGCTCTTTAGCGGCGGCATGGTGCCATTCTACATCCTCGTCACCCGCTATATGGGCTTGAAAGACAACATATTCGTGTTGGTGCTGCCCTATATGGTCACTGCCTGGTATGTGTTGATCCTGCGTACCTCCTTTGCCCAGTTGCCGGTCGAGTTACTGGACGCGGCGCGCATTGATGGTGCAGGCGAATGGCGCATCTTTTTCCAGATCGTGTTGCCGCTCTCCAAGCCGGTGTTGGCAACGATTGGGCTCTTTTTCATTCTGCGCTATTGGAATGATTGGTTTCTGGCGCTGCTCTTTATCAACACGGCGTCGCTCTATCCCTTACAATATCTGCTCTATATCCTAATGGCAAACATCAACTTTCTGGCCTCCAATCCTCAGACCACCGGTATGGCCATTCCCACGCAGTCCGCGCGCATGGCAATGGCGGTGTTGGCCTTTGGCCCGGCCTTATTTAGTTTTCTATACTTGCAGAAATATTTTGTGCGCGGCATCACGATTGGCGGCTTGAAGGGCTAGACATGGTTCTCGTTATCAGCAACTTGAAGCCCAATGATTAAATTACCAAAGCGAGGAACAAGATGAGTACCCTACCGCGCATCCGCGTGAGTGATAATGGGCATTTTTTGGTTACAGAGAGCGGTGATCCTTTCTTTTGGCTGGGCGACACAGCCTGGGAACTGTTCCACCGCTTGACGCGCGAAGAGGCAGCATTTTATTTTGAGGCGCGCCAACGCCAACGCTTCAACGTGATCCAAGCGGTGCTGCTGGCCGAGTTTGATGGTCTCAACACACCCAACGCCTATGGCGAACATCCGCTGCATGACAACGATCCTACGCGGCCCAACGAAGCCTATTTTGCCTATGCCGATGAACTGATCCGCATGGCCGCGGCGCATGACCTGTACATTGGGCTGTTGCCCACCTGGGGCGACAAGGTCAATCGCCGACAGTGGGGCGTGGGACCGCAAGTGTTTACGGTGGAGAATGCGCGGGTCTACGGCCAATTCCTGGGGCAGCGCTACGGCAACCAGCGCAACATTATCTGGATTCTGGGTGGCGACCGGCCCGCAATCTTTGAGGAGGATGATTACCGTGAGCTCTGGCGCGCCATGGCCGCGGGGATCGACGAGGGGGCTGGTCAACGTGTGCTGAAAACCTATCATCCGCCGGGCACCCGTTCCACCACGGCTTGGCTGCACGACGAGGCGTGGCTGGACTTCAACATGATGCAATCGGGACATGGCTCTGGCCGTGATACGCCGGTGTGGGAGGCCATCGAGTACGACTATGCGTTGACACCCACCAAGCCCACCTTGGACGGCGAGCCAAACTACGAGGATCATCCGGTGAATCCGTGGCGCAATTGGGACCCGGCCAATGGTCACTTCCGTGATTATGATGTGCGCAAGCAACTTTATCGTTCGGTCTTTGCCGGTGGCTGTGGCGTCACCTATGGCCATCACTCGATCTGGCAATTTTGTGGGCCGCGCTACCCCGGCATCAATCACACAGATCGCACTTGGCTGGAGGCGCTCAACCGGCCTGGTGCCGAACAAGTCCAATATTTGCGCGCATTGATAGAGTCACGCCCCTTCTTGACCAGCATCCCCGATCAGAGCGTCTTGGCCTCGGACCCAGGCATAGGCGGCCAGCATCTGCAAGCGCTGCGGGCGACCGATGGTGCCTATCTCATGGTCTATCTGCCTACCACGCGGGCGGTCAGCGTCTATCTGAATCAGCTCAGCGGCGCAAGCATCCGCGGTTGGTGGGTGTCGCCCAGCACTGGTCAGCTTGCCCACATTGGTAAAATCGATCTAGCGACCATGCCAGCAACCAGCATGTCTATTTTTGATGTGATACGGCACAAACCCTTTCGGTTGAACGCCGAGCCGACCACGCCTGTCACCTTTACGCCGCCCTTTGATGGGCCAGATTGGGTGCTGGTGCTGGAGGATGCAGACAAGTTTGCCCTGCCGCCTGGCGTCGTAGAATAAAACGCACTTGATCAGTAGGCATTATGGCTTGGTTAGACCTGTAGAGTCTTCAAGACTCTACAGGTCTCCGATGACGCTATGCAACCCCGTAACTTTTATATCCTTACCGATTGGAAATTCCTATGAGTGGACATGTGTATACGCCAAAACGCGCCTTGGTGATTATGGCGCACCCGGATGATATTGAATTTGGTTGTGTGGGCACGGTGGCGCGCTGGGTGCGCGCTGGGGCCGAGGTTGGTTATGTATTGGTAACCAGTGGCGATGTGGGCATTGCCGATCTGTCGATCACACAGGCCCAAGCCACAGAAATTCGCGAAGCCGAACAACTGGCCGCGGCAGCCGTGGTGGGCGTGAAAGATGTAATTTTTCTGCGCGAGCCCGATGGCATGGTCGAGAATACGCTGGCGCTGCGCAAAAAATTGGTGCGCGAAATTCGCCGCTTTAAGCCCGAAGCGGTGATCGTGACCGATCCTATGTTGCTCTGGGCGGGTGATGGCTATATCAATCACCCGGATCATCGCGCCGTGGCCTTTGCCGCGCTCGATGCGATCTTCCCAGCAGCCGGTCAACCGCATCTGTTTCAAGAGTTGAGCGCAGAAGGCTTGCGCGCCCATAAGACGCGCAAGGTCTATGCCATGAACTGGGGCGAGGGCGGCAAAGAAAATGTCTATATCAACATCAGCGATGTAATGGAGCTGAAGGTGGAAGCGCTCAAAAAGCATGCCAGCCAAATGGGCGAAATGGACCCTACGCCGATGGTCAAAGAGTGGTCTGCCGCAGCGGCCAAGGGCAAAGAGATGGCTTATGCCGAATCCTACCGGCTGGTGACATTGGTCAATGATGAGGAGTGGGGCAAGCTCACGGCGGCGGAACCTGGGGCGGAACCTGGGGCAGCAGGATGAGCAAAGTCGCTGTTGCACTGAGTCTCGACCAGATCCAGCCGTCGCGTATTCGCGCGCTGGCGAATGTCGCCTTTACCATGCAGGGCGTCTACAAGCTCCAATTTGGCGAATCGAATATGCCGACGCCCCAATACATTAAAGACGCTGCCAGCCAAGCGATCCAGGATGGATGGACTTTTTATTCAGAAAATGCGGGGTTACTGGCGCTGCGCGAGAGCATTGCGCGCAAATATGCCGAGCTGCACGGGGTTACGCTCGATCCGGCCAGCGAGATTGTGGTCTCGGCGTCGGGCGTGCAGGCACTGAACCTTACCATCCGCTGCACGCTGGACCCTGGCGACGAAGCGTTGATCCTCACACCCAACTGGCCCAACGGCACCGAGATTGTACGTATGTTTGGGGCAACACCGCGTGAGATTCCCTTTGTCCTGCGTGATAATCGCTTCGCCATCGACTTTGCCGCGCTGGAAGCCGCCTTGACGCCCAGGACGCGCCTGCTGCTCTACACCTCACCCTCGAATCCGTTGGGGTGGGTGGCCACCGTGGCAGAACAGCAAGCGTTGTTAGATTTTGCCCGGCAACATGGTTTATGGCTGCTGGCCGACGAGGTCTATGAACGCATTTATTACCAAGGCCCGGTTGCGCCCTCGATCCTGCGCCTTTGCACACGCGATGACGCCGTGATCGTAGCCCAATCATTCTCCAAAAGCTATTGCATGACCGGCTGGCGGTTGGGCTGGGCCGTGGCACGCGCTGATCTGATTGCCAAAGCCGCGCCGCTCAACGAATTTATCATCTCCCATGCACCAACTTTTATCCAGCGTGCGGGCATTGCCGCGTTGGAACAGGGTGAGGATGAGCTCGCGGCGCGGGCAGAGCTTTTTCAGGAGCGCATGAACTTCTGCTACAATGCGCTCGCCAGTACCAAGGGAGTCACGATCCCCAAACCCGAAGGGGCCTTTTATCTCTTTCCGCGTGTGGATGGTGTTACGGACTCGTTCGCCTTTTGCCTGGCGCTGCTCAAGGAGCGCAAAGTTGCGGTCGCGCCGGGGGTGGCCTTTGGCGTCGGTGGCGAGGGGGCCTTGCGCATCTGCACAGCGGCAGACTTGTCGATCCTGGAGCTGGCGATGGAGCGTATCTGTCGGTGGATCGAACGTGGGTAGAGGTTAGGGAGTCACGGGGTCGTGAGGTCGTGAGGTCGTAGGGTTGCGGGGTCGTAGGGTCGTGAGGTTGTAGCATAAGGATTCACCCCAACTGCAATAATGCAAGCTGGTTCACCCCATTTCACATCTTACATGGAGGCATCGATGGAACAACGAAGCTTTGGTGGCACCGATTTGGTCTGTTCGGCGATTGGCTTTGGCACTTGGGAAATGAGCACCAATCAATATGGCGATATTGATGTGAGCGAGGCCAGCCGGGCTGTGAGCGCGGCGATCGATCATGGCATTACGCTCTTCGACACGGCAGAGGTCTATGGGCCCTATCATTCTGAGGAGATTCTGGCCAAAGCGCTGGGCCACCGGCGCAAGGAAATTGTGTTGGTGACCAAAGTTGGCTTTGTCTTTGATGAAGACAACGAGAACATTGGGCGCAGTTCACGCTATCGCTATGTGATTAAACGCACCGAAGGCTGTCTGCGACGGCTCAACACCGATGTGATCGACCTGATGTTGATTCATTGGCCAGACCATAACACGCGTTTTGAAGAGCCCATGCGTGCGCTGGAAAAGCTCAAGGCCGATGGCAAGATCCGCCATTATGGCGTTTCCAATTTCACCGTGGCGATGATGGAGGAATGCCAGCAGTACGGTCAGTTGATCGCCAACCAGGTGGGCTATCACCTCTATGATCGGCGGATGGAGCAAGCAGTCTTGCCCTACTGTTTACAGCACCGAATTGGCTATATGGCCTATGGCACCTTGGGCTTTGGTCTGCTCACCGGTGCCTTTACCCCCCAGACAACGTTTCTCGATTGGGATTGGCGCAGCGGCGGCAAAGCCTTTGGTCTGCCCCTCTTTGAACGCGACAATTTCCAAAAAGAAGTGCGGGTAACAAATCGCCTGGCTGAATTAGCGGCAGGCTATGGCAAAAGCGTGGCCCAACTGGCGATTGCCTGGGTGCTGGGCAACCCAGCGGTCACCGTGGCGCTGGTGGGCATGCGCAATGAACATGAGTTACAGGAGAATGTTGCAGCTGTTGATTGGCGGCTCACGGCAGCAGATCGGGTAGCCATTGATCGAATTTTTGCTGAAGAAGGGGTGCCCACCTATGTCGATGCACCCCAGGCGGTATAAGATATGTTGCAGAAGATAGGCTGTCTAGCGCGACGTTTGGGCGCGCACGGTGTTTAAGTAACTGCGGAAAGTATGGTTCGATTTTTCATACTGTTTTGCTGTAAACGTTTGTTTGGGGCGTAAGCATGTGTATGGTAAAGTATTTTTGTCATCTGGTTTGTCATTATAAACTAGGATTGTGTTGAAAACGGTGCCAAGGATAGAATGTTGACCTAGCGGTCTTCTAAACTGAACATTACTTTACGCTGGTTGTTGTAGAAGTTGGCAATATCAGCGTTCACATAACGGCCAGCATAAAGACAAAAGTACAAAGACAAAATCGTTCGTTCGTCGTTCCTGAATGTAACAATCCCCCTTGAAAGTTTATAGGTAAAGCTTTACAATTATTACTGTGTAAGAATTTAATGGAAAACAAAGGTTTGAATGAATAAAACATTGCAATCGCCGGCTGCTGACTACGATGGCTGGCAAAAGATCGTAACGAAGTACCAACAGCCAGATATATGGAAAAGCAGATGGCAGGTGGCGAACTCCTTTGGTGGGATCTTCCTATGCTGGATATTGATGTCCTATAGCTTAAGCGTTGGCTATTGGCTAACCTTGCTATTGTCACTTCCTGCCGCTGGTTTCGTCGTGCGCATTTTTATCATTCAACATGATGCTGGTCATGGTTCGTTTTTCAAGTCGCGGCAGGCGAATGATATCACGGGCATTATCTGTAGCATGTTCTCACTGGTGCCCTATAAGTATTGGCGCAAAAGTCATGCTACCCACCATGCCCATCATGCCGAATTGGAAGAGCGTGGCATTGGTGATATTTGGACCCTGACCATAGACGAGTATCATCAGGCGAGTTGGTGGATGCGTGTGGTTTATCGCTTCTTTCGTAACCCCTTCTTTCTTTTTTTAATTGCCCCCGTCATCAATTTCGTCATTTTGAACCGCCTGACCATCGGCGCACCCGATAGTTGGCGACATGGCGAAAAGGCCTCGGTATGGTGGACAAATTTCGCGCTCTTGGGCCTCTTTGCCGCGGCCAGCGCGTTGATTGGCTTTACCAATATGCTTCTGATTGAACTGCCCATCATTGTCATCGCCAGCAGCGTGGGTACCTATCTCTTTTATGCACAGCACCAATTTGAACGCACATACTGGGAACACACGCCCCATTGGGACTATACATTGGCCGCCATGCAGGGTAGTTCTTATTTCAAATTGCCGCCCATTTTGCAATGGTTCACGGGCAATATTGGGTTTCACCACATCCACCACCTAAGCCCACGCATTCCTAACTACAATCTGCAAAACTGTCACGATGAAAATCCCATCATGCAGCAGGTTTCTGTGTTGAGCATGGCCAACAGTATATCGATCATGTTTCTCACGCTATGGGATGAGAAACGGCAGCGGCTTGTTACATTCAAAGAAGCGCAAGAACTGGTGCGCAATAATATGGCGTCGGTTGCCACACCTTCTTTTGCCGAGTAGGATCCCGCCGGGCAAGTCTGTAGAAAATTCAGTAGTAACGATTCAGGGTATTCACAAATGAGGCTTCTCTTCGCGTTGGGCAAGCTATTTATGCTCGACACGGAGAGATATTTGTGTAAGGGCTATTTCCTATAGCGCTAGAAAGATAAAACAATGACTGAAAAAGCTGCCAATCCCAGGCGTGTTCTCGTCACCGGCACTACCGGCGCAATTGGTGAACCCTTGGGCCAACATTTGCTGCAACGGGGTCATGATGTACGTGGCTTTGCGCGCCGCCCTTCCCCAGGGTTAGCCGATTTTATCGAGGGCGATCTCAATGATCGCGCCAAAGTCTACCAAGCGGTCGCGGGCATGGACACGGTGATCCATTTGGGTGCCTACCCCAACCCTGCCGATTTTATCGATGTGCTGCTCCAGCCTAATGTGGTTGGGTTGTATTACATCTGCGAAGCAGCGAAAGATCTGGGCGTCAAGCGCCTCATCCTCGCCAGCACCCTCCAAACGGTCAGCGGCCACGGCGATCTGGGCCGCCCTGTGACGATTGAAGATGGCCCCAAGCCGACGAACCATTATGCCCTGACCAAAGTTTGGGGCGAAGTGATGGGCGACATGTATGCGCGCGTGCATCAGATCTCGGTGATCAACGTGCGCATTGGCTGGCTGCCGCGCAATGCCGACGAAGCCAAAGGGCTCCTCAACAGTGAAAAAGGGCCAGATGTCTTCCTCAGCCATGCGGATTCTAATCGCTTTCACACGCGTTGCGTCGAATCCGAAAATCCGGCGCCCGGCGAATCTGTTACGCTGTTTGCCACCAGCCGCCCGCTGCGCCAGGCACGGCTAGATCTCGAACCAGCGCGGCGCATCATTGGCTATGAACCACAGAATGTCTGGCCAGATGGCTTACCCTATTCGGTTGCGCACCTGTTTGCATAGGGTCTGTCGTAGACCGCGCCCTACTTGGACGTTTCCCTGCGATCACGGTATCATATAGGCATGAAACACTTGTTGCCCGGATGGAACGCCTCGCTTTTTCGTCCGCTAGCACCGTGTGGGAAATTCGTTAGTGTCACGAAGTATTCGCCAGGGAAAGGCGGTCGTGTTTGGCGTGTTCGAGTTGAAGTACCATAAAGAAAAGGGTGAGACAACTCTGTTCATTAGGAAAGGCACCGATCTCAT
>DAOTTR010000535.1:0-6643 GCA_034437715.1 Caldilineaceae bacterium | reverse complement strand
CAAATCAAACAAAAGCGGCGGCTCCCCAAGCTCGACAGCGCCAAACAAGAGATGCTGGGTATGCTGGGTCGATTTTATTGATTAGAACGCGTATAAAAGTTATCCTCTCTTTGTCTTCCTTCGTAGAGACACAGCCAAACTAGACTATGCGCTAGGTCTTGGCTATGACTTTGTGTGCTTTTTGTGAAAACTCTCGCTTGCTTCTAAAGCAAGCGAGAGTTTATGTGTACAATTTGTACACGTGTTTAGTGTTGACAATACATACATAAATTGCTATCATATTTATATGAATATCTTTGAATGGGATGAACAGAAAAATCAAGAAAACCAAGAAAAGCATGGGGTTTCATTCGAGGAGGCTAAAAACGCTTTTGGTGACCCAAACAGGATTATCATTGTAGATATATTTCACAGTACACAAGAAGAACGCTGGTTTTGTACAGGACGAATCGATTCGGGAATTATTACAGTAAGGTTTACTTATCGAGATAAAAGAATTAGAATTTTTGGCGCTGGTTACTGGAGAAAGTTAAGAAAGCAGTATCTACAGCAGAAAGGGTTACTATGAGTAAAGAAGGACTAGAGCCACAAAGACAGCTTTGGGAAACCGCAAACTATGAAGATGACCCGTTTGAGTTGGGTGCTGTTGATGATTCACAATTGGTAATAGTCAAAGACTTTTTGCCATCACCTGAAAAACTCATGAAAAACGAGAAGCCACCAACCGCTCGAATAAATATGCCTGTTGAAACAGACTTGCTCAACTGGTTTAAAGCAGAAGCCAAGCGGGTTGATGGTTCATACCAACGAATGATTAAAAACCTGATGCGGGAATATCGTGATCAAATCGAAGAAACACGCGCTAAAAATAAAGACGTACGTATATAACCGGTTGTCATAAGACCTTATGCCGGTTTAATTTTGTGCATGTGTAGGTGCGGTTTGTAACCGCACAAGTCGGCATCGATCGCGCTTGTGCGGTTACAAACCGCACCCACAAGAACAATTGCACCTGGTTTTGTTGCCGAAATAACCAATCGGCATAATCTCTATAGGTAAAATTTTCATTCTAGTCATAATAATTTTTTAGCGTGTAAGCTCCCCAACTGCCTACACGTTCCACGCTACACCCTACCCTAAAGGAGAAACCAATGGCATTCGGATCAGGCAAATATACCTATGAAGTGCTGCCCGGCTGGGGCAAGCTACCCAGCGGCTGGGAATGGGGCTGGATTCCAGCCGTGGCCTGCGATTCGCAAGACAATGTCTACGTCTATTCGCGCAGCCAACACCCGCTGGTGATCTTCGACTGTCAGGGCAATTTTCTGGATTCGTGGGGCGAAGATGTGCTCAAGGACGCCCACGGCATTTTCATCGACAAAGAGGATAATGTCTGGTGTACCGAACGCGAAACCCACTGCATCCACAAATTCACCAAGCAAGGTGAGTTGGCCCTGACGATTGGCACGCCCGGTGTGCAAGGGGCCAATGATGGCGATCCCTTCCGCCTGCCCACCGATCTCGCGATCGCATCGGATGGTACCCTCTTCATCACCGATGGCTATGGCAACGCGCGGGTGCATAAATATACCCAGGCGGGCAAGCTGATCAAATCTTGGGGCGAGTGGGGCGAGGGGCCAGGCCAGTTTGAACTATCGCACTGTGTCCGCATCGACAAGCAGGATCAGTTGTGGGTGTGTGATCGCACGAATAACCGTATTCAGATCTTCGACACCGAGGGCAATTTCTTGCGCCAGTGGACCGACCTCTATCACCCCGACACGATCCATTTTGACCCCAACGATGATGTGATCTATATTGCCGAACTGGACCAGCAGGTGAGTATCTATACACTCGATGGCCAGTTGCTCAGCCAATGGGGTGGGCGCGTCCAAAGTGAAAAGCCCGGTGAGTTTATCGCCTGCCCCCATGGCATTTGGACCGATTCGCGCGGCGATCTCTATGTCGGCGAAGTGCAGGCCGATGGCCGCTTGCAGAAGTTTGTGCGCGTCTGATAAACTTTGCCGTATGATCGAAACTCCCGACGCCCGCAAACAGCCAGCCAGCAAAGCCGATGGCCTGCATCCACGCCTGGATCTCTTTGCCGCAACAATTGGCATCATGCGCAATGGCGTGACGATCAGCGATGTCACACAGCCCGATTGCCCCTTGATCTATGCGAATGCCGGCTTTGAAGCGCTGACGGGATATACCAGGCAAGAGGTGATCGGGCGCAATTGTCGCTTTTTGCAAGGCGAGGAGCGCCAGCAAGACGCACGGCCTATCATCCGCAGCGCAGTCGCTGCCGGTGAATTTTGTCGCACGATCATACGCAACTATCGCAAGGATGGCAGTGCCTTTTGGAATGAACTTTCGCTCTATCCGCTCTTGGCCGACAATGGCAAGCCAGCCTATTATATTGGCATTCAATATGACATTACCGAAATTGTCGAGCGCAGCAAACATCTGATTCAAGTCGAAAGAAAATCGGCCCACGAAGCAGCACAACATGCCCAAAGCATGACACTGCTCAATGAAATGAGCCGGAAATTAGATCTGGCGCTGGGCGAAGCAGCAATCTATCACATTACTGCCCACTATACCCCGCAAATTGTGCAGGCGGATTGGATCAGCGTTGCGCTGCTCGACCCCAATGGCAGCGAGTTTGAAATCAGGGTGCTGTATGGCGAAGCGGGCACGATCCAGCCAGGGCTGCACTTGCCACGCCAGGCGGACGCGCAGGTGGATATAGGACACTTACAAGCCAGCCTTGCCAATCACTTGCAGCAGCAAGGGATGGCGTCGCGCATCAGTGCGCCGTTAATGGCCGCCGGCGCACTGATTGGCACGCTGAATGTGGCGAGCAAACAGACCAATGCCTTCACGCAACGCGATGAACATTTGCTGTTGCAAATTGCCAGCCTGTTGGCATCGAATGTCCAGAGCCAACGCCTTTTTGCCCAAACCCAGGCCGCGCTAGAAGAATCAAAAGAATATGCCCACCGGCTTGCCCTGCTCAACGAGATGGGCCAACAGATGGGCATGGCCGCCGATGAGGCGCAAATCTTTCAAATCGTTACCCAGTTTGCCCGGCAAATTGTGCCATCGGATCGGGTGAGTATTTCGTTGCTCAGTGACGACGGTTTGCAAGTAGAAGTTTTCGCGTTGCAGGGCAGTGTGGGCTTGTTTCCCCTGGGCGTGCGCTTGCCGACGGCGCTAACGTTGGTAGGCAAAGCCATCGTCGCCAAACAAGCGCGCTACACGCCCGATTTACGCCTATGTACCGAGATCGATGCACGCACCCTGATCCAAGATGGTCTGCTCTCTAGCGTGGTGACACCGATCATCGTAGGCAGTCGCGCGATCGGCGCGCTCAATGTCAACCGGAAATCAGCGGCGGCCTATCGCGAACAAGAAATTAGCTTGAGCCGGCAGATCGCGGCCTTCCTTGGCACGACGATTGATAATACACGTTTGTACAATGCCGCGCGCGAACAAAACGTGGCCCTGTTGAGTGCCTTGGATCAGCTACACAACACACAGGCCCAGTTGATCGCAGCCGAAAAGATGGCGGCCTTGGGCCGCTTGGTGGCAGGGCTGGCCCACGAGATCAATACGCCGATTGGCATTGCCGTCACCGCGGCTTCGGTTTGGGAAGATCACGCGCATGAGATCTGGCAACGCTACCAAAACAACCAAATGCAGCGCGCCGACTTTGAAGCGTTTTTACAAATCAGCAAGGAAAGCGGCAAGCTACTCACCCACAACCTCCAAAGGGCGGCTGAACTCATTCAGAGCTTCAAACAGGTGGCCATCGATCAATCCAGCGAGGCCGCGCGGGTGATTAACCTGACCGCTTATCTGCGTGAAGTAGTGGCAAGTCTGCAACCCGAACTAAAACGTAGCCAGCTCACCATCCAGATCAGCGGCGATGAGACGATTGTGCTGAAAAGCTACCCTGGGGCGCTCTCCCAAATTATGACCAATCTCATTATCAATTCGCTGATCCATGCCTATGAACCAGCCGATGCTGGACGACTGACGATTACCGTCAGCCAGCAAAATGCCCGAGCGTGCCTCACCTATACCGACGATGGCAAAGGCATTCCCAGCGAACATCAAGATAAGATCTTTGAACCATTTTTTACCACCCACCGTGGCCAGGGCGGCAGCGGACTTGGGCTGCACATTGTCTACAATCTGGTGACCCAAAAGCTCGGCGGCGATATTTGGTTTCAAAGTCAAGTTGGGGTTGGGACAACGTTTACCATTACGCTGCCCTTGCAAATCGGCCATACGTTGCCCGATGATTGATTTGCCGCACGACACAATGGTCTAAACAACGATCTAAATCTGTTTAGCCAGACACCTAGTACAGTTGGGCGTAGATACCACGGCAGTTAATCAGGCACGTTACTCGTGTACATCATGGTAAAAATAGGGTACCTTATTTACGCCGGGATCTACTAGAGTGAGTTCGATTTGAAAATCGGCGTTTCGCCATAGCGTGCCGGGGACTGACCAGGAAAAGTTCTCCGTACAGATCTACGGTTGGTCAGTCCCCAGCACGCGGATCATTCCTGCATCAAACGCCGGTTTTCATGCTGATATGCGTATAGAGGAGCGATTCATGCAGCTCGAAACTGCTTTTACCATGGACACGTCCAGCATCAAATATGGCCCTGGCGTTACACGCGAAATTGGCAATGACATGGCAACCCTGGGTGCCCGCCGCGTCATGGTGGTGACGGACCCACGGCTGGCCCAGTTGGCACCGGTTGCGGTTGTAATGGAAGCACTGCGCGCCGAGGGCATCGACGCCGTGCTCTATGATCGCACACGCGTGGAACCGACCGATGAATCGTTTAGGGATGCCATCGAATTTGCCCAAGCCGGTCACTTTGACGGCTATGTGGCAGTAGGTGGTGGATCAAGCATCGACACGGCCAAAGCCGCCAATCTCTATGCCACCTATCCCGCTGATTTCCTCACCTATGTCAACCCGCCAATTGGCTTGGGGCAGCCGGTTCCTGGACGCCTGAAGCCACTCATCGCCGTGCCCACCACCGCGGGGACAGGCAGTGAAACCACCGGCGTCACTATTTTTGACTTGGTGGCAATGCACGCCAAAACCGGCATTGCCCATCGCGCCCTGCGCCCCGTGTTGGGGATTATCGATCCCGATAACACGCGCACGCTGCCCAAAATGGTGGCGGCCTGTAGCGCGCTCGACGTGCTCAGCCACGCGCTGGAATCGCTGACCGCCCTGCCCTTTGACCAACGCCCAGCACCGGCACAGGCCAAACTACGTCCCGCCTACCAAGGGGCCAACCCGATTAGTGACATCTGGGCCTCCAAAGCCATTGCGTTGGTAGCCGCCAATCTGGTACGCGCCCTGGATGATCCCGAAGATGATGAGGCGCGCGGCCAAATGCTCTTGGCGGCGGCCTTTGCCGGCATCGGCTTTGGCAATGCCGGTGTACACTTGCCCCACGGCATGTCCTATCCCGTTTCGGGCATGGTGCGCGACTATATCCCGCCCGGCTATCCCACCGATCACCCGATTGTGCCACATGGCATGTCGGTAATCCTCCATGCCCCCGCGGTCTTTCGCTGGACGGCACCGACCAATCCTGCTTTGCATCTGCACGCGGCCCAATTGATGGGGGTTGACACGCGCGGCGCAACCAATGAGGATGCGGGCGCGATTTTGGCCGGCGCGATTGTCGATATGATGCATAAAACGGGGATGCCGAATGGCCTAAGGGCGATTGGTTTTCGCGAAGCCGATGTGGACAAGCTGGTGGAAGGCACCTTACCCCAACACCGCGTCACCAAGTTGGCCCCCAAGCCAGCCAGTGCCGCCGATCTGCGCCAACTTTTTCTCGATTCGATGACCTGCTGGTAGACATCCTATGACAACGCTCGACACTCGCTATACCCATGAAGAAGGCACATTGACGACCAGTGATGGTGTTGTGCTCTATACCCAAAGCTGGCGCGCCGCCCGCCCCAAGGCCACCATTGCACTGATCCACGGCGTTTCCGAACACAGCACGCGCTACAAGCATGTGGGCGAATATTTTGCCGCGCACGGCTACACCGTCCATACCATGGATCTGCGCGGCCACGGTCGCTCCCCTGGCAGACGCATTCTGGTGCGTCAACTGGACGAACACAGCAACGATGTCGCCACTTTTCTGGCTTGGGTGCGCGCGCAAGGCTCCCAATCAAACGCCGAACAGCCGCTCTTTCTCATGGGGCATAGCATGGGCGGCTTGATCGTCACCTACTATGTGCTCACCCAAAAGCCCGCGCTGGCTGGCGTGATTCTGAGCAGCCCAGCGATCAAGTTGGCACCGGTCTCGCCACTCTTGGTTGCGATTGGCCGTGTGATCGCCCAGATCATGCCCGGTTTGCCCATGGTGCCGCTGGATACCGGGTTGCTCTCGCGCGATCCGCTGATTATCCAAGCGAATAGAGATGATCCGCTGGTCTACCATGGTAATATTCCGGCGGCGACTGGGTTGGCGATGATCAAGGCGGTGGCCTATGTGCAACGCAACATGGAAGCCTTTCAGTTGCCTTTGTTGATTATTCAAGGCACAGCGGATCAGTTGGTCGATCCCGAAGGCAGCAAGCA
>DAOTTR010000534.1:0-11357 GCA_034437715.1 Caldilineaceae bacterium | reverse complement strand
GGCTGCGGCGCATGAAAGCCGCCGGCATGACGCGGGCCATCGTCGGCTTCGACCCCACCAATGCGGCCGCGCTGGCGTTGTATACGTCGATGGGCTTTGGGGCTTCGGCTTATTTTACCTTTCCGTGCAAGGCGTGAGCAATCTGGACGACGGCCGGCTGCGGGCTGCGGTGACCCACGGTGCCTTCAGTTCCCATGAAGATTGGGAGGGCTATGCGGCAGAATATGCGCAATTCATCGGCTCTGCGATCTATGATGGCGCGCGCGATCTGTTTGTGCGCTCACCCGATGGTCGCGGTGCGTCGGCTTGCACGATCTGGTTTGACCCAATCAATGGCGTGGGCTTGTTTGAGCCGGTCGGCACGCATCCCGATTTTCAGGGCAAAGGCTTGGGCAAAGCGGTGATGGCCGAAGGGCTGCGGCGCATGAAAGCCGCTGGCATGACGCGGGCCATCGTCGGCTTCGACCCCACCAATGCGGCTGCACTGGCGTTGTATACGTCGATGGGCTTTCGGGCTTCGGCTTATTTTACCTTTCCGCGCAAAGAATTGTCATAATTGTCGAGGAACGATCGTTCATATGAGCGAAGTAATCACGATCACCGCCATACGTACCGAAGCGTTGAACGCAGCCACCCGGTGTTTGTCGGATCGTTGCTGCGTAGGCCAGCGCACCGCTACTCCAACCGCTGCGGGCGAACCCCACGAAGTATACTCGCCAATGACCCTGCTTCGGTATAATTCGTGCAGCTTTCTCTTCTACTAATTCAGTAATTCAGCAATTACCTTGCGCGACACTGCTTCTAATGTCCACTTGCACTCGCCCAAAATCAGGGTCTTCTCCATTGTGTTCATGCCCACCACATCGATCTGCACGGTACGATTCCAGCCACTGCCAACTTCATCGGGCATAAACGGCAGTATACCCAATGCTCCTGCCCGCAGCACCCATTCGCGACACAGTTCTTCCCAGGTGTGCGGAATTCATGGACAGGCTGTGCCGGCTCGCATGTTGAAAATGATTTGCGTTCTTTATATTTGGGTGCTATAGTGGTTCTACCACCCATAACGATTACCAATCCAATCGCACATCTCTCAGGTAGTTTGGATACCGCCTCAGGGGAATTCATAATCTACTAGTACAGAGCGGCCTAAGTAAGACAGTAGTCCAGTGAGACAGTGAGACAGTGAGTCAGTGACTGACTCACTGGACTACCATTGGTCTATTTACGCCGTCGTGTACTAGTCTATTCGCATAAAACTGACCCGAGTACCCCAATTCGGGCTAGTGCTAGCTTCTGGCTCTGTTTTCCCATCGGGCCGATATGGCATCATCCCCGTTGATTATGTGATTCGATTACGTGAAGCGGCGTTGCTGACGAGTGCTTTTTCGTGATTTGGTAATGCCGGTGATTGTCGGTGACATCAACTGTACAACGCATAAGTGAAGGAGAACCCGAGTGTTTGCTGTGAAATCTAAATTTTTGCGAGCAATATACCTATTTGGTATCGCCGCGTTGGTGCTGGTGGGGTGTGCGGCCCCTGCGGCTGCGCCAACTTCATCCGAGCCAACGACCGCAACTACGTCTGAAGGGGGAGATCTGATTCTCCGTCTCGATCAATCGGCCCGCATTCCGGCGCCCGATATCTGGAACCCCTACATCCCTGGCACCTTCATCCTCCAGGGCATGAACCAGAATATGATGGAGCCCATGTTCATGTTGAACTATGAAACGGGCGAAATCGATGGCTGGTTGGCAGAGAGCTATTCTGCCAATGATACCCAGGATGAATGGACGGTAACCCTGCGCCAGGGCACCGAGTGGAGCGACGGCCAGCCGTTGACTTCTGCAGATGTGGTCTTCACCATCGAAATGTTGAAGGAGTATTCGCCACAACTGAACTGGTCGGGTGCCGTCGAAAAGTGGGTCGCATCGGTCGAAGCTGTAGACGACCGCACGATCAAGTTTGTGCTGACCGCCCCCAACCCACGTTTTGTCATGGAAAACTTGGCGGGGACTACGTCGCAGGCGATTGTGCCGCTGCCCAAGCATGTCTGGGAAGGCGTGGATCCGGTAACCTTCCGTAATCAGTTTGACGCCGAAACGGGTGCGCCGATCTTCAGTGGCCCCTATAGCGTGTTGCGCTTCTCGGAGACCGAGTTTCTCTACAAGCGCAATGACAACTGGTGGGGTGCCAAGACGGGCACCTTCGACTTGCCAGCACCGCTGGAGATCCATCGGGTATGGCATCCTTCTCAAGAGACCATCAACCAACTGCTGCTTTCGGATCAACTGGATATTGGCGCGGGCACCATTGGCCTGAGCCAAATGCAGCAGATGCAAACCCAAAACCCGAATCTGATTTCCTGGAACTCGGAACCCCCCTATGCATGGCGCGATCCCTGCGCGCGTATGTTCACCGTGAATCATACAGTGCCCCCGTGGGATCAGAAAGAAATGCGTTGGGCCTTGAGCTATGCTTTCAACCGCCAGCAGCTTGTTGATGTTGTCTGGGAAGGCACCAGTGTGCCTGCCGGCTTCATTTTCCCCGACTATCCAGCCATGTTGCCCTATCTAGACGCCCTCAAAGATGTGATCGCGCCGATTATGGAATACAGCCCAGACAAGTCGCGTGAATTGCTTGAGGCACAGGGCTACACACTGGACGGCAGCGGCAAATATGTCGGCGCAGATGGTGCAAACCTGACCATCGACGTGGTCGCGCCGCCCTTTATGGAGCCGGTGGCGACGATGGTTGTCCAGCAACTCAATGATATCGGCATTGATGCTGTGCTGCGCATTATCGAGTGGGGCATCTTCCGCGAGCAGACCGGACGGGGCCAATTTGAAGGCGCGACTGACTGGAGTGGCTGTGGCAGCGTGATCGAGCCCTGGTTTGGCATGAACCGCTACAACAAGAGCTGGGTGCGCCCGGTTGGCGAATCTGGTACCGAATATGTGGATAACACCAACAATGCCGGACGTTGGGTGAACGACGAGTATTCGGCATTGGTTGACCAAATGGGCAGCCTGCCACTTGGTGACCCCCAGATCATGGAGTTGATGACCCAGGCCGCCACCATTTGGGCCGATGAATTGCCTGCGATCCCGCTGGCGCAACAGCCTGCGCTCACGATCTTCAACAACGCCAACTGGACGGGCTGGCCGACTGCGGAAAATAACTATATCCAGCCGCCTTCGCACTGGCAGCATTTCCTCCGGGTGCTGACTCAACTGAAGCCGGTTGAATAGCCGAAGCCTAATCTAGCCGCCGTGCAAGAGATTGCACGGCGGCTATTACAACCTAAGCGAAATTTTGAAGTTTACAGTCCCACCTATGGTGGGTATAGACAACAGGATTATTGGGCTAGCCATGAATAGCAATCAATTTGTTTCAGACCATAGACCGTGCTGCGTTGCGTATCGTGGTGGCATGGCAATAGAAGGGAATGCAGTACCATGCGAGGAGTAGACGTTAGCTACTTTCTAAAACGTCTCGGCATGTTTGTGTTTGTGGTTTTCGTTGCCACCTCTGTTAACTTTTTTATCCCGCGGATGGCTCCTGGCAATCCGATTGGGGCGATCACCTCACGTATGGCGCAGGCAAGCGCCGGTATTGAAAACGGCGAAGCCATGTTCGAAGCCTACCGCGAACGCTTCGGGCTGAACAAGCCACTCTATGTCCAATATTTTACCTATCTGCGCAACACACTGCGCTTAGATCTAGGCTATTCCCTCTCTGCCTATCCGGCGGGTGTCTGGGAAATTATCCGACCCTCGATTGCCTGGACGCTGGGCTTGGTCACGATTTCGGTGATCATCACCTTTGTGTTGGGCGTTGTGGCGGGCGCACTCTTAGCCTGGAAGCACACGCCAACCCTGGTGAAGATGTTCATTCCAGTCACGATGATCTTTGCGGCGCTGCCCTACTATCTGTTAGCCCTCTTGCTCTTGTTTGCGCTGGCCTACACCTCGCGGATCTTTCCCATGAGCGGTGCCTATGATAGCCGGATGACGCCAGGCTTTACCCTGGTCTTTTGGCGCGATGTCGCCTATCATGCCGTATTGCCGGCGCTCTCGATCATCCTTTCCAGCCTGGGTTTCTGGGCGCTCAACATGCGTGGCCTGATGGTCAACACGATTGGCGAGGATTATATGCTCTTGGCAGAAGCCAAAGGCTTGAAAAAGGCACGCATTCTCTGGTGGTATGCCGTGCGCAATGCGATCCCATCACAATTGACGCAGTTGGCGATCACGTTGGGGCATGTGGTCTCCGGCGCGATCCTGGTAGAGATTATCTTTGCCTATCCCGGCCTTGGCTATATGCTCTACATGGCGATTACGAATAGCGATTACACGGTGATCCAAGGCATCACGTTTGTTCTGTCGGTCTCGGTGGGCTTGGCGGTGCTGATCGTCGATCTGATCTACCCGCGCCTGGATCCCAGAGTAAACTATGTGACGGAAAACTCGGGCTAATTGACAAACCATTGAAAAGTCAACCAAATAAGGCTTGCATAATCCTAAATAGAAGCAAATGAGAACAGCAACGATTCCAAAAGTAACCCGACAACGCACTGGCTTTTCCCCGTGGAATGCCCTTCGCACTGTGTTTAATTTTCTCTGGGGAAACTGGCTCTTTACGCTGGGGTTATCCCTCTTGCTCGCCCTCTTCCTTTTTGGCGTAATCGGGTCGATGATGGTGGATCCCAAGCGCGCGGAGATGGGCGCGGTTCCCCTCAATCAGCCACCTTCTTGGGCCAATCCGTTGGGCACAGAAGGCTTTGGGCGCGACTTATATACGCTCATGGTGCTGGGCATTCCCAACACCTTTAAAATTGGTCTGCTGGCCGGCGGCGTCGGTGTGCTCATCGGCGTTGTGATTGGCCTGATGGCCGGCTATTATCGGGGCTTTGCCGATATCGCCTTTAGCAGCCTGGCCGACGTGATGCTGGTGATTCCGGCGCTGGCGATTTTGATCACGGTCTCGGCCTATGTGCGGTCGATGACCGTCGAGCTAATGGCGCTGATTGTAGGGCTGTTGGCCTGGCCGCTACCCGCGCGGGTTGTGCGCGCCCAGACCTTAAGCCTGCGCGAGCGTTTGTTTGTGCAGGTTGCCCGACTTTCTGGCCAAAGCGACTTGGAAATTCTCTTTGTGCAAATCCTTCCCAACCTCCTCTCCTATCTGGCCGCGGCATTTGTCGGCTCGGTCAGCAGTGGCATTCTGGCTGCTGTAGGGCTGGAAGTGCTCGGCCTTGGCCCGCAACTTGTCCCGACTGTCGGACGTACGCTCTACCAAGCGTTTTCAAGGTCGGCCATGGGCCGCGGCATGTGGTGGTGGTGGGGGCCGCCGGTGGTCATCCTTGCGATTATCTTCACGGGATTGTTCTTGATGAGCATCTCGTTGGACAAATATGCGAACCCCAGACTTAAAGGGGCTGCGCGCGGGTAATCCAATCCTATCGGTTAACCCGAGCCTAGCCTTTTCATTGAGAGAGATATGATAAGCGAAGTGCAAAGTAAATCAATTGCGGGGAATAGTGCCGCTAACACCAGCAAGGTGCTGGAAGTTAGAAATTTACAAGTCAACTATCACACGGCGCGCGGGCCCGTGCGCGCCGTGAACGGCGTTAGCTTCTTCCTCAAAGCTGGCGAGCGGCTGGGCTTGGTGGGCGAGTCCGGTTCGGGCAAAACCACCACCGCCCTGAGCCTCATGCGCTTGATCCAAGAGCCGGCGGTTATCGAGGGTGGGGAAGTGCTGTTAGATGGAACGGACCTGCTGCACCTGTCCGAAGAAGAGATGCGCCAAGCGCGCTTTGCCGACATTGCCCTGATTCCCCAAGGTGCCATGAATTCGTTGAACCCGATGATGAAGATTGGCGAACAGTTACGCGATACGATCCGCGCGCACACGAATGAATCGTCCAAGGCGATGCTGGATACGCGCATTGAAGCGGTGCTCGAATCGGTGGATCTGCGCGTGGATGTGATGGAATCGTACCCACACGAGTTGAGCGGCGGCATGAAGCAGCGGGTCTGTATTGCGATGGGTATCCTCTTAAGCCCCAAAGTGATCGTCGCTGACGAGCCAACCAGTGCGTTGGATGTGGTGGTGCAGCGTCAAGTCATGGAAACCCTGGGGCGCGTCCAGAAGAAACTGGGTGCCGCCGTGATCCTGGTCGGGCACGACATGGGCCTGATGGCGCAGTTTGTCGATCGCATCGGCGTGATGTATGGCGGTAAACTGGTCGAGGTCAGCCCCGTGCGCGACGTCTTCAAAGATCCGCTGCACCCCTACACCCAAATGTTGATTGGCAGCTTGCCCACCTTGAACTCGAAAGAGATTTTCAAGGGCATCCCAGGCTTGACCCCTTCCTTGCTCACACCGCCCTCGGGCTGTATGTTTCACCCACGGTGTCCCAAAGCCATGTCGCACTGTGCTGTCCAGATCCCGCCCCTGGAAGAAATCAAACCGGACAGGTGGGTAGCTTGCCACCTATATGACGGGAGTTTGTCTTAATGCAGCTTTTGGAAGCGCAGAACGTTACGAAAGTTTTCGGAAGTGGCCTGCTCAGCAAGCGGCGTATGGTGGCGGTGGACGAAATTTCACTAGCCATCAACGAAGCCAAGCCGACCATCACCGCCATTGCCGGCGAAAGTGGCAGTGGCAAGACGACCTTGGCGCGTCTGCTCTTGGGCGTGATCCAGCCTACGACTGGCTCGATCCTCTTCCAGGGGCAAGATCTGTCCAAAATGGACGAGCGCGCGCGCAAGGAATTTCGCCGCCAAGTGCAGGCGATCTTTCAAGATCCGTACGAGGCGTACAACCCTTTTTACAAAGTAGACCAGGTGCTCACCCTGCCTGTGCGCAAGTTCAAGCTCGCAAGTTCCCCAGCAGAGGAGCAGCAGATCATTGAGGCAAGCTTGCAACTGGCCGGTCTGCGGCCAGAGGATACCTTGGGGCGCTACCCACACCAGCTAAGTGGCGGGCAACGGCAGCGCATTATGGTGGCGCGCGCGCTGCTGCTCAATCCCAAAATTATTCTGGCAGACGAGCCGGTCTCTATGGTCGATGCTTCGCTGCGGGCGACGATTCTGGAAAGCCTGCTGAAGGTGAAACATGAGCTAGGGATCTCGCTCGTTTATATTACCCACGATCTTACCACGGCCTATCAAATCAGCCAGAATATTTACATCCTCTATCGCGGCTCGGTTGCAGAAGTCGGCAGTGTGGATCAGGTGATCAAAGAGCCGCAACACCCCTACACGCAGTTGCTCGTCAGTTCAATTCCCTTGCCCGACCCCGACATCCGCTGGGGCGAAGAGGGTGACCTTGAGCGCAAGGTGGCAGCAACGAGCGCGCCTGCCGGGGGACAAGACCAAGGTTGCAAGTTCGCCAATCGCTGTCCCTTTGTCATGCCGGAATGCCACCTGAAGCCGCCGCCCTTATATAAGACCAACGCGGATCGGGCCGTCGCCTGCTATCTCTATAAGGATAGTCCGCAAGTTAGCGGCAGAGAGATGGCGGCAACACTGGCTGCTTGAGGTTGCTCGAATCAAGTGTTCGACCTATTGCGTAGGGGTGATGAGAATAGCAACAGCCTTTACGCCAAGGTCATCAATATAAAGTAACTCATGTTACGCGAAGCGCGAGAGATCGAGTAAAATAACCCTCCGAAGGGAGGTAAAAATGAAGAACCAAGAATTACTCAACATCTACAGTGACTATTTATTGAGTTCATTTGGGCCAACCACGGCCACGGGATTATGGCGGCTGGTGGGTGGGTCGGTGAGCCATGACGAGATTACACGGATGCTGGCAGGCGAAGTGCAAAGTAGCGCCCGTTGGTGGCAACGGGTGAAATCGCGCGTACGCCAAAACGAACGCCAGGATAACGTGCTGATTTTTGACGATAGTATTGGATTTTTCTGATACGATTTTATTTGCGCAGAGCCTAGATTCTATGCCGGCTCTCGGTTCTATTCATTCCCACTCTACTTCCAACCTCTCCCCCTGAGTGGCGTAATCGTAAGTTTTGCTGGTTTACTGTAGGTCACGTTTGCAACGTGACAATCTGCCCAAGACCGCAGCCGCGCCCGAGCCAAGCCTTGCGACGCTGGTGCGGTTATAAAGCGACTGGTTTGCATGGAACGAGCCTGTCACGTACCATACGTGACCTACGAATGCAGCCTAATCCTGCATAATTTCGGTAACGCTCTCCTAGTAGATCCCAGCGTAAATAAGGTACCCTATTTTTACCATGATGTACACGAGTAACGTGCCTGATTAACTGCCGTGGTATCTACGCCCAACTGTACTAGCAGGTTACATCTTTGCCCTCGGCGCCAAAGATCGCCAAGCGTTCTTCTTTGCTGCTCTTGACCGTGCTCTCTGGTTGATAGTGAAATTGGACAGCGCGGCGGCGACTGCTGCTGTTGTTGGCCGGCGTGCCGTGGTGGATCAGGCTGTGGAAGAAGAGACAGCCACCGGGCTTGAGGGGCACGGCCATTACCGCTTGTTGGCGGTTGTGATCGTCACAGATCTGCCAGTCGCGACGTTGGAAGTGGACGACCGGCCCTTGGCGGTGCGAACCAGGATAGACGACCATGCAGCCATTTTCCGTGGTCGCTTCGTCCAATGCAATCCAGACGCCGACGATGGTAGTGGTCAGCGGCAAGTCAAAATAGGCATGGTCTTGGTGCCAGGGTTTTTCGCGGCCAATGCGCGGCGGCTTGATCAGCGCCATGTCTTGGAAGAGCACCGGCGCATCGTTCATCAACCGTTGCACAATCTGCTGCAATTGGGGGTGGAAGGCCAAGGCGTGCAGACGCGGCTCGTGATCGACAAACCACATAAATTTGCGGATGTAGTCCTGGCGTTCATCGGGTGGCAGCGCATCGACATTGACGCCTTGGGCTTTGCGCTCGTACATCAGCCCCGTAAAATCGGGATTCTGTCCAGAGATCAGGTAGGTAAGGCCATCCAGCGCGTCTTTCACTTCAGATGGCGAAAAGGCATTGTGGACGACCAGACAGCCCTGTTCATGAAATTGCTGTAAGTGGGCCTCGGCGACGTTGGCAAAGCCGTGTACGCCGCTGGCAATGCCACTGTAATCATAAAGTTGCTGGGGATAGGCATCGGCTGTGCCATAATCAAAGATGCGCTCGGTCTTGGGCGCGTTATAATCAATGACAAACGATTCCACGGTCATGTTGTTGCTCCTTTGCAAAGCAATGCTTGTAACAGAATAATCAATAATTAATGGCTAATACGACAACGTTAAATTGGTGTTGAATTCATTCAACACCTGAGACGGGAAACGTGTTTAAACACGTTTTCTATCCCAGGCTCTGCATTCATTCAGAGCAGCAGGTGATGAAATTTAACGCTGTCGTACTAATCACAAATGATGAATGACCCCAAGTCAGCCGCTACTTCATGGCGGGCATGGCGGGCACCGCTTCGTCATAGAGCCACGCTTGAAAGAAATCATCAAGCGTTTGCCCGCTCACGGCTTCGGCAACGGCAATAAAGTCAGCGGTAGTGGCGTTACCCCCTTGGAAGCGCGCATAGTAGGTGCGGATAATTTCAAAAAACAACTCATCGCCCACTTCCAGGCGCAAGGCGTGGAGCGTCCAGGCCCCGCGCACATAGATTGTGGAGTCGAAGAGCCCGGCAATCGACGGGCTGCCGGGTGGGGCCATCTGGCGTGCTCGCATGGTCGTGTACATGCCGCGCAGGGTTGCCTTGAAGACGGCTGGTCCCTTGGTATGTTCAGTCCACAGGTGATGAAAATAGGTGGCAAAACCTTCGTTCAGCCAAATATCCTGCCAACTGGCGAGGCTTACACTATTGCCAAACCATTGATGCGCCAACTCATGGGCGATGATCGTCTCCAGGGTGGCGGTGCGGCCAAAGATGGAGCGGGTTTGGGTTTCCAGCGCGCCGCCAAAGGTGGCATCCATCACAATCGCCCCATAACTTTCAAAGGGAAAGGGGCCAATGATCTCGCTATAATAGGCGATCATGTCGGCAGTAGGCGCAAAGGTGCGCGTCAGGCGGCGGCTGAGGGCTGTGGGAAAGAAGTTAAGGATTGGCAATCCCGCCGGCCCTACCTCTGTCACCATAACAAACTTGGCAATATTGACTGTAGCCAGATAGCTGGCCATGGGGTCGCTGGCTTCCCACACATAGGTGCGCCGTGTGCCAGCATCGATCGTGTCGATGAGCAACCCATTGGCCGCCACCACATAGGGTTCTGGCACATTGACGCGAAAAGTATAGGTCGCCTTGTCCAGCGGATGATTATTGACGGGATACCAAGACATAGCTCCCGAAGGTTCACTCGCCACATAGCTGCCCTGCGCGCCATAGGCCAGCCAACCGATCCCTTCAAAAGGCACCCCAGGATCGGTGATCGGTGCAGGCACGCCGCCATAGGCCACCGCGACCGTGAACGGTTGATCGACCGCCAGCGCCACCGTGGGCGTGATGATCAACTCGTAGCTGTCACGGGCAAAGGTCGCCGCGCTGTCATTAACCGTGATTGCCTCGACCGTCAAGCCACTCAGATCCAGATGAAAACGAGTCAGCGGCTGGCTAGCGAGCGCGGTGATCGTTGTCGTGCCGGTAATCGTATTGCTGGCGACATCGACCGCCAACTCAATCGTATAGTGCTGCACATCATAGCCGCCGTTGCCCAGTTGCGGATAGAGCGGATCGCCCAAGCCATCCTCGCCAGCCACGGGTGGGATCGCGGCTGGCGCAGGTGTATCTGCGATCACTGGCTGCCCATTGTTGAGCCAGCACAGCACAACAACCAGCATGAGAAAATAACGAATTTGGGGAGCCATCGGCAACTGTAACCTTTCCTAACCTCAACAATGTTGATGATCAGTATAAACAATTCTGCGCGGCTGGTCAAAGTGGCTGGGCGAGGGGAACTGACCGATTTCTGGGTGGCGGGCGTCGAAGTAGATGAGGCCGCTGCCGAAGTCCTTCTGCTGGCCAGTGAAACTGCGTTCGACGCCAATGATGACGCTGCGCAATCGACCATAGGCATAAAATATAATTGACCCAAATGTCAAGACAAAAATTACGAGTAGATCCCGGCGTAAATAAGGTACCCTATTTTTACCATGATGTACACGAGTAACGTGCCTGATTAACTGCCGTGGTATCTACGCCCAACTGTACGAGGAGCCAGCTTTACAGCCGTCCACGCCTCGGTTACAATCTGCCCACATTCCGCAGCTAAAATTCGACCAAATAACAGTTTAGGACGTGCGGTCCAAGCAGGCGGATAATCTTGAGTCTCACGGGGGTGAGGTTGAGGATTTGCTGCGCCACGAGTTGG
>DAOTTR010000533.1:0-2248 GCA_034437715.1 Caldilineaceae bacterium | reverse complement strand
CGATCGCTGCGCCAGGCCGGTTCGTGTGCATGGAAGGCAAGGATCACAGCCGCGAGTGGCCCTTGCAATTGTATTGGATTTTCGACAAACGATTGTGGTGCAGCAAAAGTTCCCGCAAGCGGCCATTGCGCGTCAATCCGCGCTGCGCACCACTGGACAAGCTCGGCGGCAAAACTGTCGGCAGCAAAATCAAGGGGCAGGCGAATGCCAATTTGGGAGACCACATGATCGTGCATAGCGGCATCCGTAGAGGTGTTTACTACGCGCAAACTGGGTAAAAGCTGGTCAAATACCTTGTCGTGCGCGGCATTAAAGCGCGCGGCATAGTCACTTACCCAATTCCACAAATCAACCGCAATGGTGGCTACCCCGGCATCGGGACCAGCGGTGTGCGCCATTGGCTGGCTGGCTTTCAATTCAACCAAGACGCGCCCTTTGTAGCCAAGCGTCACCCGTTGCCAACTGCTGGGTTCGCCAATAATACACGCAGCGGGAATTGGGGCGTGATGACCATTGAAGCGATCACGGATAAAGCGGGCACCTTTGCTCGTTGCGGCTTCTTCCTCGACTGCGCCGACGACCACGATTCTTATATCGTTTTGGGTGGCCCAGGCGTTCCCCACGATAGCCGCCGCCGCCACAAAAGTCGCCAATGGGCCCTTGGCATCAACCGACCCACGCCCATAGAGGATCGGGCCATCGCTGCCCGCTTCAATGCGTACAGGGATATCACCAGGGACGGTATCAATATGACCCAGCAAAACAATTGTATGGGTCGCCGTCTCTGTGCCCAATTCGCCCACGGCATTCCCAACCGCATCGACATAGGCGCGGGCATAGCCCAATTGCTGCATCTGCGCGACCAACCAAGCACTGGCCGCGGCTTCCTGGCGCGAAAGGGAAGGAATGGCGACCAGACCTTGCAATAGGTCAATGGCCTGTGAACGTTCGAGTGGCATAATGTTTCATTTCTATTTGTTTTAAATAATTCCGGCAAGGTAAATTGTCTGCATGTTTACAGACGTGTTTAGCTACTTACAATCTCAATAGGATGTAACGCGGAGAGTGGCCAAGGAGTCAATCTTAGAATTCCTACTCTCACTGTTTTTACGAGTGTGCTAAAAACCTCAAAAGTTGAGCGATTTAGTGGTGTCAAGGTAGAGAAGTAAAGCTTACCCCAAGTTGTTATGATCGGGGTCATTGTTATCTGGTAGTGAAGTGAACCATGGATCGGATGATGATAGCAATAATGCTTTAACTCTGTATAGAAATCCTGTTCGCGTGCCTGCGTAGATAACCATATCGCTTTAAATTCGTTTGATTCACTCAGTTTAGCAAATAATTCTTTAAAATAGGCATAGTGGCGATAACGCAATGTCATAGCACGGAATTGGTGAATATTCAAGTGGGCGAAGATAGGCCACATTCTACCAAATAAACGGCGCACTGATGGATCTGCTGCAAACGCACAGCTCAACAAATTGATACGCTCCCCAAGTTGCTGGGTTTCCTGCAATTGGACTGGTGATATATCGTGCAGCGTAAGTGCTAACTGGTTGACCGCTACAATATTATAGAAAGGATCATATAGGATGGCGGGCAAATGCGTTGTCTCTAATTGCTCAAGCACTTCATGAAGAAGAAGTTGCGGATCTTGATCATTTCGTACAGTCTGAGAACGTGAAATTTCGACAGCTAAAGAAAAGAACTCCTGGCGTTCTAACGTCGTAAGCTGAAAAGCATCAGCCAGCCGTAAAAGGATCTCGGCATCAATTATCTGCTTCAATCCTTGCTCCAGTTTAATAATCATACCCTTCGGTAGTTTGGTCTCTTCGGCCAGAATAGCCTGACTCCAATATTGGCCAGTAGCAAAGGTAGTCATCTGCCGACGCAGATTGGCAACCAATTTTCCAAACTCTTTTCGCTTCATCGAGGGGCTCCTTTAGCGCATAAAAATACATATTATGGAGAGAATTGTATCATTAGCACTATCGAATGTCGATCTTGGAAGCACTGCTGACTAAAAGATCGGTAATAGCACGATCATACCATTGAATACCTTATACCCTGGAGGAAAATACAAATATGCAGAGGTGATTGAATTATATATCTGATTTCCGACAGCCCTATATCTTTAGTTTCCGGTAAAAATCGAGTCAAAAAAGTCAAGAAATGACAAAAAGCGGTTAGTCGTTCACAATGGTGAGGTACCGATCAAAATACCTACCTAGGAGTGAACGATGCTAAC
>DAOTTR010000532.1:0-3572 GCA_034437715.1 Caldilineaceae bacterium | reverse complement strand
ACCTACGCATGCACACAATTAAATCGGCATAAGGTCTATCGATCTTTTGAACTGACCCGAGTGTGTTTCGATTATGGTGCATTGATGATTTGAAGCAACATGGCAAGCTACATGCCACTTCGTGCTCTAGCGTCTTAAAATCTAGATCAATGGCTGAGTAAGTAGTAGCGGTTTCATCAAGGTAAATGTGCATCGTTTTTCGATTTCTCTCTGGTAGTCGATCAAAAAACGATTTCTATACGCAAAAACCTAAGGTCACAACTTGGGTTAATCACTAAAATGCTTTTCTTTTCCTAGTAGAGTGTCATCGAAATTATGCAGGATTAGGCGGCATTGGTAGGTCACGTATGGTACGTGACAGGCTCGTTCCATGCAAACCAGCCGCTTTGTAACCACACCAGCGGCGCAAGGCTTGGCTCGGACGCAGCTGCGGTCTTGGCCAGATTGTCACGTTGCAAACGTGACCTACAGTAAACCAGCAAAACTTACGCTACACTCTACTAGTATAAACTAAGTCATGAACTAAGTCTAGCACCTGTTAGATAGAAACCAATGGAGAAAATAAGGATAATGAGCGATAGTCCACAACTTGATATGAATCTCAATATTAACAAAGAGCAATTACTGACCCTCTACCGCAATATGTTGCTGATCCGCTGGTGCGAAGAGCAACTGGCGCGTAGTTATGCTGGCGGCTTGATCCATGGCGCATGTCATACCTACGTCGGCGAAGAGGCTGTGGCCGTAGGGGTTTGCGCCCATCTGCGCCCCGAAGATGCTGTCTTTAGCACCCATCGCGGTCACGGTCATGCCTTGGCCAAGGGCGTCCACCCGCGCGCCTTGATCGCCGAGTTGATGGGACGCGTTACGGGGTGTTCCATGGGGCGCGGCGGCAGTATGCATCTCTTCTCCCCCGAAGTGGGCATGATGGGCACCAGCGGCATTGTCGGGCCGTGCATTCTCCAGGCAACCGGAGCCGGTTACTCGTTTAAGTTGCTGAAAAAAGACAATGTGGGTGTGGCCTTCTTTGGCGATGGCGCATCCAACAATGGCGCGTTCCACGAAGGGCTAAACATGGCCGCGATCTGGGATCTGCCTGTGCTCTTTATCTGTGAAAACAATCTCTACGCCACCGAAGTGCCGATTTCCTATTCGGCGGGCAACCCGGACGTAGGCGCGCGCGGCGTGGCCTATGGCATCCCCAGCGTGATCGTCGATGGCAATGATGTGCTGGCCGTCTACGAAGCCGCCGGCGAAGCCGTCCGCCGTGCGCGTTCTGGCGGTGGCCCCACCTTGATCGAGTGCAAGACCTATCGCACGCGTGCCCATTCCGAAGGGATGCGTGATGCAGGCTATCGCACGCAAGAGGAAGTCGAAGCTTGGAAAGAGCGCGACCCGGTCAAGACCTACAAACAACGGCTGTTGGACGCAGGCTTGGCACCCGAAGAAGATTTTGAAGAAATCGAAGCAGATACCCAGGCCTTGATCGAGGATGCCGCCGAATTTGCCAAGAATAGCCCCTGGCCCGATGCAGCAACGGCCACCAATTTCATCTATAGCGAGGCATCCCATGCGTGAGATTTCCTTTATCGAAGCAACCCGCGAAGCGCTCACCACCGCCATGGAAACGGATCCGACGATCTTTATCATGGGCGAAGGCATTGGCAAACGCGGCGGCAACTTTACCACGACGTTGGGCCTCTATGATCGCTTTGGCCCAACGCGCGTCTGCGATACGCCGATCTGTGAGCGTGGCTTTGTTGGCCTTGCCACCGGTGCCGCCATGACCGGCACACGCCCGATTATCGATTTTATGTTCATCGACTTTATCCTCGATGCCATGGGCGAATTGATCAATCAGGTGTCGAAGATTCAATACATGAGCAGTGGTCGCCTCAAGATGCCGATTCTATTGCGTGGCTGTATTGGGATTGGTCACGCCGCGGCAACTCATCATTCGGGCAGCTACTATCCCTTCTTTGTCAACATCCCCGGCTTTCGCGTGGTAGTGCCCTCCAATGCCTATGACGCCAAGGGACTCTTTGCCACGGCGCTGAAATGCGATGATCCGGTGATCTTCCTGGAACACAAGTCGATTATCTTCAACAAGACGCATGTCCCTACCGAGGAGTATACGATTCCGTTCGGGCAGGCGCGCATTGTGCGCGAAGGGCGCGATGCCACCGTGGTTGCGCTCAGTTCCATGGTGGACAAAACAATTGTCGCCAGTGAACGACTGGCCAAAGATGGCTACTCGATTGAAATTGTCGATCCGCGCACCTTGGCCCCGCTGGATCTAGACACGATCCTGGAATCGGTACACAAAACCGGTCGTCTGCTGGTGGTGGATGAGAACTTCCAGCCCTGTGGCATTGGCGCAGAGATCGCCGCGGGCGTGATCGACCAAGCCTTTGACGATCTCGATGCGCCGATCAAGCGTCTGAATGGCGCGCACACTCCCGTACCCTACAGCCCCACGCTGGAAGGTGCGATTGTGCCCACTGTCGATACTATCGAGCAAGCGATTCGTGATCTGTTGGCGGAGTAACCCTTATGGCAACTGAAATCCGTATGCCGCGCCTGGGCTGGACCATGGAAGAGGGCATTTTTGGCGAGTGGCTCAAACAAGATGGCGACAAGGTCAAAATGGGCGACTTTCTCTTCACCATCGAGGGTGACAAAGCCACTCAGGAAATTGAAGCCTTTGACGATGGCATTCTACGCATTCCGCCCGACGCGGCCAAGCCCGGCGATGTGATTGTCGTCGGCGCGATTTTGGCCTACACGGTGCGCCCTGGTGAAGCCGCACCCTTTGCAACAGTCCAAGCCGCGCCGATTGTCGCAAAACAAGCAGTGCCTGAACGCGTGACAGCCGCGCCCCAGGCAATAACAACCCATGCGCCGCTAACCCAGAACGCCGCGGGACGCAACACAGAGCACAGCGTCACGATCTCGCCACGTGCGCGCCGTGTGGCGGGCGAACTTGGGGTCGATTGGTCGGCCTTGAATGGCAGTGGCCGCACCGGACGCATTGTCGAACGTGATATTCGTGCTGCCGCTGAATTGGCCGCACAGCAACCAGCCGAATCCGTGCAGGCGCAGGAAGAGAAAGTGCGCGCCACGCCAGTCGCCATGCGCATGGCCCAGGAAGCCGGCGTCGATCTGGCAGAACTGGCCGCACAAAAAGCCGGTGCGCGCATCGAACGTGCCGACGTAGAAGCCGCGATTGCCGCGCGCGCGCCATCCACATCAGCCGCCCAACCCATCACGGGCGAGTCGATTCCGGTGAGCAATATGCGTAAGCTGATTGCCCAGCGCATGTTGGAAAGCACGCACAATACCGCCGCTGTCACCTTGAATACCGAGGTCGATGCCACGGCGTTAGTGGCCTTGCGCGAACAACTCAAAGCTGCCTTCACGCCGCGTGGCTACAGTGTTCCCTCGTATAACGATCTCTTTGCCAAGTTGGTCGCTACTGCCTTGCAAGAGCATCCCCTGCTCAACGCGCGCTGGCAGGGCGATGAGATTGTCATGCCCAAGGAGATTCACATTGGGTTGGCGGTGGACACGCC
>DAOTTR010000531.1:0-10492 GCA_034437715.1 Caldilineaceae bacterium | reverse complement strand
ATAAGTATCCAGCGCTTGCCCAACAAAATCATGCGTAGGGGCGGCCGCGCCGCCGCCCCGCGTTTGGCTCGCTGCGAACGGGCGGCGGCAAGCCGCCCCTACTGGATACTTATTTCTTTCTACTGTCCTTAGTAGTAAAGACTTCAGTCTTTGTCTCCTATAAACAACAAAAACTGAAATCTTTACTACACATGAATTTGGAGGAATCGACATGGCTCTCTATAAAGTTGGCTTTATTGGCTGTGGTCGCCCCTTGCGCACCGAAGGGGCCACTGGTTTTGGCATGTCCCACGCCCATGCGGTTGGCTACAAAGCATCGCCCGATTGTGCCATCACTGCGTTGGCCGATATCAACCTGGACAATGCTAAGGCCTTTCAGGCCGAACATGGCGGCGAACGGCTCTACGTTGATTATCACGAGATGCTCGCCAAGGAAACACTGGACATTGTCAGCATCAGCACCTGGCCCCACCTGCACGCACAGATGGTGATCGATTGTGCCAATGCTGGCGTCAAGGCCATCCACTGTGAAAAACCCATGGCCCCCACCTATGGTGAAGCCAAGCGCATGGTAGAAACTGCCGCAAGCAATGGCGTCCAACTCACCTTTAATCATCAACGCCGCTTTGGCAAGCCCTATGGCAAAGCCCGCGAATTGCTACGCCAGGGTGCGATCGGCGATCTGGTGCGTGTGGAAGGCACCTGCCCCGATCTCTTCGACTGGGGCACCCATTGGTTCGACATGCTCTTTTTCTATAACGAAGAAACGCCCGTCGAGTGGGTGATCGGCCAGATCGACACGCGTAACAAGCGCACGGTCTTTGGCGTCGATCTGGAAGGGCATGGCATCAGCCAGTTCAAGTTTCAAAACAACGTGCAAGGCTTGCTCATGACGGGGCTGGGCGCGGCAGGCACCTTGACCAATCGCTTGATCGGCACGCAGGGCACCATCGAGTTGGGCCACAGCCAGGAAATTCCCTTGCGCATGTGGGGCAAAGGCCAAAGTGAGTGGCAGACCATCGACCTTGGTGAGGGTTTGCACGGCCAGGGGTTGGGCGATTTGGTCAAGCTGGGCGTGCTCGATCTGGTGGAGGCATTGCAACAGGGGCGCGAGCCAGAACTTTCCGGTCGCCGCGCCCTACGCGCCACCGAGATCATCTTCGCCACCTACGAATCGAGCCGTCGCCGCGCGCGCGTCGATCTGCCGCTGGACATTGAAGATTCGCCCATGCACGCCCTGGCCGCCGCTGGCGCAATCGCATTCAGCGCGTAAACAGAGGATAGTGAGTGGCGGGTGGCGGGTCACAGATCGCCAACCGACCACACGACCACACGACCACACGACCAATCGACCACTTGACCAATCACAAGGTGACACAATGAAATTGGGTGTAGACGTTTTTTCTTTGCGCTTTAACGAGTGGGACGCGTTCGACCACCTGAATTACGCCCACCGCATTGGGCTGAAAGTGGTCATGTTTCCCGATCCTGATTTTTTTGCCAGTTTGGATGACGACTATTTGCAGGGGGTGAAAAAACATGCCGATGGCTTAGGTCTGGAACTGGAAGTCGGCATGTATTCGATCTGTGCCAGCTCGACCTCCTTCTCGGATCGCCGGGGCAGCGCGGTAGAGCAGTTATCACAGATGTTGCATGTGGCCGCTGTGTTGGGTTGCAAAACCATGCGTACACTGCTGGGATCGAATGCCGACCGGCGCACGGCGACGCCGCTGGCGACCCATGTGCAGAATACGATTACTACCCTGCACGCCGTGCGCGATCAGGCGCTGGATCTGGGCATCAAGATCGCCATTGAAAATCACGCGGGCGATCTGCTGGGGCGTGAGCTGAAAGCCTTGGTGGAAGAAGCGGGGACAGACTTTGTCGGCGTCTGTATCGATGCAGGCAACCCGCTGTGGATGGGTGAAAGTCCCTATGTCACCCTGGATCATCTGGCGCCCTATGTGGTGATGAGCCACATCCGCGATAGCACGGTCTGCCCGCACCCCAGGGGCGCAGCGGTGCAGTGGGTGGCCATGGGCGACGGCAGCATTGATATTGCACGCTGGGCAGAACGCTACCAAACCGAATGTCCGCAGACCAACTTCACACTGGAGATCATTTCTAGCCTGGCACCCAAGGTGCTCAACTATCTAGAAAACGACTATTGGGATCTCTATCCCGATTTGCCCGCCGCCGAGTTTGCCCAATTTCTGCAACTGGTACAAAGGGGTAGCCCCTACACCCAGCCAATCCTGACGGCGTCGTGGGCGGATCTGCCCCCGGTCTACAAAGCGGCGTTGGCGTTGGAACAGCAACGCCAGTTGGAGAAGAGTGTCAAGTATTGTCGCGCGGTGTTGCAGATCGGGGCGTAAAGATCACAAGCTGACCGGGTACAATCCGAATACACTGTCAAGTAAGTTTGATCGGTAATAAAGACTTTAGTCTTTCCCTGAATCAAACAAAGACTAAAGTCTTTACTACGGTTGCATACCGCACCAGTTGGCTGACAGTGTGTTACTTGTCCCGGCTAGTACAGAGCGGTGCAAATGAACCAATCGTGACGCAGCGGGTTGCGTAGGTCACGTTTGCAACGTGACAAGCTGCCCAAGGCCATCACGCCGTGCGAGCCAAGCTTTAATCGACGCTTGTCTGCTTAGAAATCGGCTGGTTTGCATGGAGCGGGTCTGTCATGTTACAAACGTGACCTACAACTACGGTTGCATACCGCACCAGTTGGCTTATAGTGTGTTCATTGTCCCGGTCATCTTGTTACCCAGTCATGCTCTTGCGGCCTTGGCTTGGCTCACAACATCCTTAATCTGTCCCAAGTGACTGTCATCATGGGCAAAGCCAAAGACAAAGCGGGTCATGGCATTGATATCGGGTGCCGTGGGCCAGGGTTTGTAGGTAATCGTCAGATCCGGTTGATCAGGCCACAGCGCCAAGCTGGCTTGGCGAATACGCAGGCTTTCCTGGAGCCGTTGGCGACATTGTTCAATCGTCGTCACCGATTCCCAGGGTGTCTCGTAGCGCGAACGCCCATGATTTTCCACCCCGCGCGCCATTTCTGCCGCCAAGAAAGCCGATTCTTCGGACGAAGCCGTGGTGTGGACGATTACATGACCCAGTGTCCAGGCAATGGTTGCATCCTCGGCCTTGCTGGCAAAAGTATCATTGGCAGTTGGGTCTGCCGGCTGAAAAGTCACGTCGGCATCGGTACAATCCTCAATCATCTCCAGTATGGTGTCAACCATCTCGGCCGTCAAGGTATGCAGCTTCTCTTTGGTGAGATCGGCAACTAAGTCGGTCATGGAAATTTCTTTATTGTTTACGCGGCTAAAATCGAGCATGGTTTTCTCTTTCTAATCAATTTGACGGACTGGACGCTTTTTGCGTCGCCTAACTATACTCCGCAACAGCACATAAGTACATTTTTTGCGCGCTCAAAAGATGGCCTTAGGCGCTTGCAAAGCAATAAGGATCCAGCGCTTGCCCAACAAAATCATGCGTAGGGGCGGCTTGCAGCCGCCCCGCGTTTGGCTCGCTGCGAACGGGCGGCTGCAAGCCGCCCCTACTGGATACTTATTTCTTTGCAATGGCCTTATGCTATTCCAAAAAAATAATGATCCAGCACGGGCATGCGGTGTGGCGGAAAGAGAGCTTGTGTACACCCATCGTTTTACCCCGCCACACCGCGTGCCCCTACGTGAATTGGATCGTTTAAATTTTGGAATAGCCCTATGTGCTGCTCAGTATAACCGTATACCCATCTGCGAACGCTTGTCAGTGAATTCCCCTACAGGCATTGCGTGCTTTCCCCACGGCCGGCCCAAAAAGTTGGGGGTTTTTCCTGATATACAGGCATCTATTCGTGCTGTATAGTGATGGTGTACGGAAATGAAATTTAAAAAACTTGTAACAGAGATGATACATAAAGGAGCTATACAATGAGCACTGTCTTAAATCGCAAAAATGAACGATTGCAGGACCCACCTTTTGCCAACTTTTTGTTTACCGATACGCGAGCGGCTTGGTTCTGGTTGGTGGTTCGCTTGTGGCTAGGGTGGGAATGGGTCGAAGCAGGTCTGCACAAAGTGACGGATCCGGCATGGGTACAAACCGGTGATGCCGCCCGCGGCTTCTGGGAACGTGCAGTTGCCATCCCAGAGGTAGGTCGCCCGCCGATCAGCTTTGACTGGTATCGCAGCTTGTTGCAGATGCTGATCGACAATGATGCGCAACGCTATCTTGGCCCAGCCATTGCCTATGGCGAGTTTCTCATCGGCATCGGCTTAATCGTCGGCGCTTTCACGGGGATCGCTGCCTTCTTCGGGGCTTTGCTGAACTGGAACTTCATGATGGCCGGCACTGCCAGCACCAACCCATTACTCTTGGTCTTGGCAATCGGGCTCATCATGGCCTGGAAAGTGGCTGGTTATGTCGGGGCAGACTACTTCCTGTTGCGCTTCTTGGGCACACCCTGGCGGGGCAAACCAGTCGAAGCAGTAAGAGCGGTCGAAGCGACAGTCGGAACTCGGTAAGCAACGGCGCAGCATCGATAGCTAAATCAATCAATCACAAAGTGAAGCACGGCAATCACAAGTTGCCGTGCTTCCTTTGTCTATCCCCGCATTACATGCCATCTGCATTCAACAAGCCATGTTGCAAGGCATAGCGCACCAGCGCTGCCCGCGATTTGAGATCCAGTTTTTCCATGAGACGCGTCTTGTAGGTCTCAACGGTCTTAACGCTGAGGAAAAGCATCTCGGCAATTTCTTTATTGGAATGCCCAAGCGCCACCAGCTTCAAGACCTCCAATTCGCGCTCGCTCAGGATCGACAGATCGTCTGCCACAGTTGCCACAGTTGGCGCAGTTGGCACTGTCAGCAGGGCTTGGGCATGGCTGGGATGCAAAAAGGTGCCGCCATAGTAGACAGTCCGAATCGCGGTCAGCAACTCGCTATCGGCAGCCTGCTTGAGCACATAGCCAGAGCCGCCCAAGGCTAAGACCTGACGCAGATAGGTCTGGTCGTCGTGCATGGTCAGGATGAGGATACGACCTTTGGGCGCCACCTTGCGTAATTCCGGCAAGGCCTCCAACCCACTCATGGTCGGCATGTTAATATCCAGCAGGATCACGTCGGGCTGGAGGGCAGAGACCACCCGCAAACTTTCGGCCCCGTCACCCGCCGCGCCCACCACCGCCATATCCGCCTCGGCGTTGAGCAAGGCAGTCAACCCGGCGCGCAACACCGCATGATCATCCACCAAAACAATCCGAATCGGTTCACTCATAAGGGAATCTCCACATAGACAGTTGTGCCATCGGCATTGCTCTCCACATCGAGCTTGCCACCAGATAGTTCGCTGCGCTCGATCATGCTGTGCAGCCCGACACTGCTGCCCGCCCGCCGCGCGCTGTTGACATCAAAACCGTGACCGTCGTCCTCAATAATCGCCTGGATGCGTCCCTCGCGTTGGGTGACCAAAACGCTCAGGGTGCTGGCCCCACTATGGCGCGCCACATTGGTCATCGCTTCTTGGATAATGCGATAGAGCGAGATTTCCACCGTTGCCGGCAGCCGCTGGGTGACGCCGCAATGCAGATCGACGGTCAGGGTGGGGTAGTGGCTCGTAAATTCACTGATGTAGCGCTCCAAGGCCGCCGCCAATCCCAAATCGTCCAGCGCGCTAGGGCGCAACTGGCGACTCAGCAGGCGCACGCTGGTCAATGTTTCATTGATCACCCGGCGCAACGCCTCGATCTTGGCGGCGGCGGCTGGCCCTGGTACACTCTGCTCAAGCATTTTGATCCCCACCAACGCCGATGTGAGCGCCTGCCCCACATCATCATGCAGATCGCGCGCAATGCGTTTGCGTTCCTCTTCCTGTGCTTCGATCAAACGGGAGAGCAAATGGCTACGTGCTGCTTCTTTTTCGATCACCGCTTGTTGGCTGGTTTCCAGTTCACCGATCATGCCGTTGAAGGCATTCGCCAGCGTGCCAATCTCATCATCCGTCCAATGGGGCGCGCGTGCCGTCAAGTCGCCTTGACGCACGCGATTGGTGGTGGTGACCAGATCCAGAATGGGCCGGGTCAAGAGCCAGGTGAGCAAGGTGGCTGCCAGCACACCGGCAATTGCCACATAGAAGGTGGTCAACAACATGCGGCGCGTGGTGCTGTCAATAATCTGCTGCACCCGACTCTCGCCCATTCCCAGGCGGACAAAGGCACTTGCGCCTTGGGCAATGGGTTGGATAAAGTCGTGGATTTGGCCTTCATAATTTTCGTAATGCAGGTGTGCTTCGTGAAAGGGGGGCCGCGTAGGCGTCAAGGCGAGCAATTCGGCGGGTACGCCGTCAGTAAAGGTATGGGCCACCACACCAGCGTTGGCATCAAACACAAAGGCATAGCGCGTATCCGGGTGATTGCGCAGGGTTTCCAGCAACAACGCGGTCAGCGCGCGTCCATCGCTAGCCGCAAGCAACGTGACACTGCGCATAGCCAAATCGCGCGCAACCGAGTGGCCGGTGTTGTCCAACTCGGCGATCAGCGTTTCGGTCATCACCGTGCGCACCTGAAGCGTCACGCCTAGGCCCAGAGTGATAGTCAGGGCCATGACAATGCCCAAAATTTTGGTACGAACACTAACGCTGCTGACCGCGGCCAGGATTTCCTCTAGCCATTGGGTAAAGACGCGCCGCAGTTGAATGATACGTTGCAAACGGATGACCTTTCAGCAGAGCAATCAGAGCAACAACATCAAATCAATAGAGATTATTGCGATTGGTTATTTCGGCAACAAAACTAGTAGATCCCGGCGTAAATAAGGTACCCTATTTTTACCATGATGTACACGAGTAACGTGCCTTATTAACTGCCGTGGTATCTACGCCCAACTGTACTAGGTGCAATTGTTCTTGTAGGTGCAGTTACAAACCGCACAAGTCGGCATCGACCGCGCTTGTGCTACGAATGCACAAAATTAAATCGGAATAAGGTCTAATATAGAGAACAAACGCCCCTCAAGCTTACTCGATCACTTTCTATCTGCCAACTTAGGTAGATACGCTGTGGTTACCAAGGCAATGTTGTTAGGGCTTAGCGGTCGTTGTATAATTGAGTCACTTGCTACCGAGCAGATGATGAAATGCATAATCGACCACGCTTTGGCAGCGGAAAACATTTGAAGATTATAATGGCTGATGACTTTGATGAACCACTAGAAGACTTTGCGGAATACATATAGTCGTAGCTCTGCACATCAAAATTTACCAAACGCCGGATACAGCATTTCACCTGAGAATCCTGACCCTTTATGATGCATACCCATACCTTTAACGGCTTGAGCGTGAAAACCGGCGATATTCTTTGTACCAGCAATGGCAACGACCACAATTGGTTTGGTCGCTTCTGGCAGTTGATCGGCTATCTGGTACCGGGGCGCATCGACCATGCGATTATGTATATTGGGCCAGCAGGGCGTTGTGTGGAAGCCGCCGGCAAAGGGGTGATTGAGTTTGTCATGCCGGGCAAAACATGGGATGCAACGCAAGAAGCCTCGACGCGCTTGTTGCAAGACACCTTGGTCGCAGTGGCCTATCCTCTCAAAAATCTCAAGTTGTCGGCAGCCGACGAAGAACGCATTCGGACGGGTGTCGCCACCTATTGTCTGGAACAGCTTGGCAAGCCCTATAATGTGAACTTCCTCAACACTGTGACCGAAGAGGCGTTCTACTGTAGCCAGTTGATCTACCTAGCCTATTATGAATGGGGCGTCGATCTGGGGGTGACCCCAGTGCGCATGATGGTGAAAACTGCCGAGGGCAAAGCAGATAAACCGTTGCTCGTCTTGCCGACAGCGCTGTTAGAAAACTCGCCCCATGGGCTGGTACAGAAAATGCACTGGCAACGCAGGGTACGCGCCCAACTATAAGGTAAGCCACTTGCTCGTCGAAACCACAACCCAAAACGGAGCCCCACCATGACCACCTCCCCACTCCACCAGACCTTTGCCGATCCGCCACGTGAATTTGGCGTTTTACCTTTTTGGTTTTGGAATGACGATTTGGAAGAGACTGAATTGGTACGCCAGATCCAGGAATTCCATGCCAAGGGCTTTGGTGGCTTTTTGATTCATCCGCGTGTCGGCTTATCGCGGCGTGTGGGCTATCTAACAACGGAATTCTTTCGTTTGGTGCAGGTCGTGGTGGCCGAAGCGGCGCGCCTGGCGATGAAGGTCGTGCTCTACGATGAGGGAGGCTACCCTTCTGGCTCGGCGGCAGGCCAAGTGGTGGCCGAGAATCCGGCCTATGCGGCGCGCTGTCTGATCGCCAAGCAGCAGACGATCCAAGGACCGGCGCAGGGCTATTGGCACCCCAACCCCGGGCGCGGCTTGCATGATGAATTGCTGGGCGTGGCGATAGGACGCGAGATCGCCCCCAATGTGATCGACCCAGCGAGCCTGACCCTGTTGCCAGTGCAAGCACCCGAGTTGGTGCGCTACAATTTGCCTGCGGGCAACTGGCGCTTGATTGCGCTCTGGCATGTTTACAGCGGTGGCACCATTCGCGGCGTCTTTGCCGAAGAAGACGATCAAACAGCACAGGCACCTGCGGCGGGCGATCTGCTCAATCCCGACGCGGTAGCCTGCTTTCTACGCCTGACCCACGACCAATACTATGCCCATTTACAGGAGCATTTTGGCAGCACCGTCGTCGCCATGTTTACCGATGAACCCAGTCCATTGGACCGTGCGCCCAAACGTGGCCCCAATCCTTGGCCCTTTACCCCAGGCTTTCTGGCAACGCTGCAAGTGGGGTGGCACGAGGATGTGCGGCGCTGGTTGCCCGCCCTCTGGCTGGATTGTGGCCCCCAGACAGAACGCTTTCGTCAGCACTACACGAATACAGTGTATGCCCAGCTAGAAAAGGTCTTCTACAGTGCGCAGAGCCAATGGTGCCAAGCGCATGGCATCGCCCTCACCGGTCATCCGTCCGAGAGTAATGATTTTGGTGCATTACGCCAATTTCAATGGCCGGGGCAGGATATGGTCTGGCGTTGGGTGACGCCGGGCGCGCCCTCAGCGTTGGAAGGCCCGCATAGTTGCGCGCCCAAATGTGCCAGTAGCGCAGCGGCGTTGCAAGGCAGTCGGCGCAACGGCTCCGAAGCGCTGGGTGCCTATGGTTGGCAGCTCACGTTAGACGAGGCCAAATGGCTGCTTGATTGGCACCTAGTGCGTGGCAATAATCTTTTCTTCTTGCACGCTGCCTTCTATTCGGTACGCGGTCGGCGCGCCTTTGAAAGTGAACCGGACATTGGTCTGCACAACATCTGGTGGCCCTATTTTCAGTTGCTGGGTGACTATTTACGGCGCGTCTGCTGGCTATTGGCCGACGGCGTAGAAATTTGCGATGTCGCGATCCTGACCGACGGCAACCACGCGGCCTGGGACGCGGCCAAAATCCTCTATCAAAACCAGATTGATTTTCTCTATATTGATGCCCACGCCCTCGAACAAGCCCAGATCGAAGGCGACACCCTGGTGATCGGTCCACAACGGTTGCGCGCCATAGTCTGTGATCCGCCGCATGTCGTTATGCCGCCCATGCTGGAACGCTTTGCCCAAGCCGGGGGATTGGTCCTATCCACTTGGCAACCGGCCACGTTGATCCAGAATCTGGTGGGCGTTCTGGGGCGCGATGTAGATTGGCCAGGGGCACCCGATCTGCGCGTTCTGCATTATCGCAAAGCGGACCACGATTTCTATCTATTGGTCAACGAAGGGAAAACCACGCTCGCCGGTGCCCTATCGCTGGCGACAACAGGGGCGATCGAATATTGGAACCCCCTGGACGGCACAACACAGCCATGGCCGGGAACTGTGAACGGGGGTAGGCTGCATACGCATCTACATCTGGAGCGGCGATCGAGCACGCTTCTGGCGGTCGAGCCGCTGGGCATTCCCCAGCCGGATGCCGCAGCCTTGCCTATCCCCGGTGCTGGGTTGACGCAATTGTCGGCTCCCTGGCAAGCATTTGATGCAACGGGTCAACCAATCCCCCTGATCTGTCCCAGTGACTGGGCGCGCCAAGCCACATGGGAAACGTATGCTGGACAGTTGCGTTTTACTACAGAATTCACCCTATCGGCAGAACAGATCGCCCAGCCGCTCTTTCTCGACTTGAGCCAGGTGGGCGATATTGCCGAGGTGCGCGTCAACCACCATGTAGCTGGCGTTCTGGCCTGGGCACCCTATGTGATACAGATCGATGCCGTCTGCCAACTCGGACGCAATCATCTGGAAATCTGGGTGACCAATTCGATTGCCAATTTCTACCAAGGCCTGCAATTGCCCTCTGGTCTCATCGGGCCGGTGCAACTGCGACAAGCTGCTATGTGAACCGCCAACAAAGGGGTTGACCCAGAGACCAAGTGCGCCTTGTCATGCCAATGGTCAGTTCATATAGCGCACCCAGCAGCCTCTAG
>DAOTTR010000530.1:0-6242 GCA_034437715.1 Caldilineaceae bacterium | reverse complement strand
AGCCGCTTGCTTTCATATTCCATCTCTTTGGTTTCCATCCCCCTAGTATAGCCAATCTTTCCCCTTTTCGCCCCCTTCATAATTGCTGCAACCCCCATTTTTCGCTGCGGAATGTGGGTACTAGTACAGAGCGGTGGCCATAAAGCCAGGGCTATTTACCCCAATTCAGGCGCAATAGCGATTGTAGGTCACGTTTGCAACGTGACAGACCCGTTCCCTGCAAACCAGCCACTTTGTAAGCCCACAAGCGTTGTCGATCCAGGCTTGGCGCGGGCCGTGTTGCGGGCTTGGGCAGCTTGTCACGTTACAAACGTGACCTACGCAAACGGTTGCGTACCGATTGGTTCATTTGCGCCGCTCTGTACTAGCTATCAACAGACGACCGCCTATGCGCCAGGTTGCCGGCGGTCGTCAAAACCATCGCTCCGCCTTTCTTCTGTTCCTTTCTTCAGTTCTACTGTGGCTGACTATTATCGTGTAAACTCTCCGTAACCAATGACAGTCTTCTTCGTCATCTGTGATAGGACAATGTACGGAGTAATTCTCCATCATTTGACGTAGTTGCTGTGCCATCCAAGCATCGCAACTTTATATCCACAATCCATTTTCCATCTGTTCGACAAGGAGACTTTAATGAAAGTCAAGTTCGCGCGCGCCCCCATCCGGAGCGCCTGTTATTTAGCACTCTTCTTTGTTTTTTGTTCTTTCAGTGCCGCCAAAGCCCAAAGCATTGTCTATACCGACACCGTGCCCGTCCAACCATTGCGCTGGGCAGACAGCATGACCTTTCCCCAGTTTGATTCCACGCTAGGTATCCTGACCCAGGTGGAGATCACCCTGACGAGCAGCATTACCGGCTCGGTTGTTTACACCAATATTGTCAATACACCCACCGAGATTTCGATTGACGTTCCTGCCACTGTCAGAATCTTGTCACCCAACAACAATCTGCTCACGGCGGGTGGCACCATCTTTTCCTTCACCGAGATTGTTGGTCCATTGGCTAGTGGCGCACGCACATTTGCTGGCGACGTGACCAATAGCGCAACGTATAGCACCCAACCCGCGCTGTTGCCATTTATCGGTTTTGGCCAGATCACGACGCCCGTCACGGCGACCAGCTCGTTTATTGCGGGCGGCGATGTGGGCAATTTTGACTTTGGCATACGCACGACCGCCGATGCTACCGGCGTTATCCGCTATATCTATGCCATCCCTGAGATTGTGATCAAAAAATTCACCAATAGTTTCGATGCCGACAACCCGAACGACCCCGATGTGCCCCCGTTGCAACCCGGCGCAACCGTCACCTGGACATACGCCGTCACCAATACGGGCACCATCACGGTGCCGGGCGCGAGTATTGTCGTTACGGATAGCCAAGCGAGTATCACCCCCCTGTTGGATAGCAGCAGCGATGTAGGGGGCGATAATGCCCTGGCCCCCGGCGAAACGTGGATCTATGTCGCCACCGGTGTTGTCGAGGATCTTACCGCGCCCAGCGTGCCGGTAACGATTGTGGAGGGCTGCAACCCTGGCGGCACGTCAGCACCTGGACAACGGCCAACCTATCGCAACGTCGGCGTCGTGACCGTACCGGGGGCGCAGGATGATGATCCCAGCCACTATTGCAATCCCGCTGCGCCGGGGATTGCGATCAAGAAATATACCAATGGCTTCGATGCCGATACTCCAGATAGCAGTGATGTACCCCAACTCCAACCCGGCGCGGTCGTCACCTGGACCTATGTGGTGACCAACACGGGCAACATTACCTTTGCCTTGGCCAGCGTCGTCGTCACCGATAGTCAGCCAGGAATTACACCCACGCTGGTTAGCACCACCGATGTCAACGCCGATAGCCTCCTGTCACCCGGCGAAAGCTGGCACTATGTCGCCACGAGTGTCGTGCAAAATCTGGATGCGCCCAGCGCCGGGACAACGGTTGTCGCGGGCTGTAACTTTAACGACACGCAGGTCCCTGGCCAGCAGCCCACCTACTTCAATCTGGGCCAAGTAACGGTGCCCGGGGGCAGTGCTGATGACCCCAGCCACTATTGCAATCCACCGACCGCTACCATTGATCTACAAAAGACTGTCTATCTGGGGCACAATGCGGGTGCCACTTGTCCGGGTGTAGAAGCGGTCTCCAACCAAATGGGCGCGCCAGTCACCTATTGCTTCGCAATCACCAACACGGGTGAAACCTATCTGGACACCTTGATTTTCACGGATACGATTCTGGGCATTGCGTTGAGTGATCTGACGCACATTAGTGGCGTGACGCCGCTTGCGCCGGCGGCCAGCATCGTCTACTACTATGAATCGACGATTCCGCTGGGTGAACGCCTTAACACAGCCGAGGTCGAGGCCAACCCCACCGACGATCAAGGTCGCGATCTGTCTGGGTTGGAAAATCCAACGGATCAGGACACAGCACGCGTTAACCCTGTGCCCACCGGTGCCAACCCCACCGATGAACCGCTGCAAAAAGTCTTTATTCCGCTCGTCAGCAAGTAACTTGGGCCGATAAAAATCGTCCTGTCCAACCGCTACCGTCGGCTGGGCAGGGCGACATGGCAAGCTGATAACTATCATTTCGTACATAGTTTGACATCACCTGCAATGTGATGTATTCTACAGCGAGAATTCGTAAAATTTGTACCAAGCTGTGTCACCATTGTCAGCCAGAAGAAATTAGCCAGAAGAAATCAGCCAGAAGAACGCCAATGAGCACGCTGCGTTTGAGGAAAATGTCTGCCGGAAGCGGACTCAGTTTTGCCTAGGCAGGCCAACGCTAGCGCGTTGCCTGTTTTAGATTGCAACTGCGTGTACTTGCTTCCACGACGCCACACTGGGAAAACCGGGTGGCGTTTTTTGTTGGGCAAACACGACAGCGCTTTGTCGCTGAATGTTACATCTGACTTTTATACTCGTTGCGTTTCATCATTTCACAGTCGTCGCAAAGGATATTTACCAAATGAAAACAAGACCAACCGTCAAAAAAGCTGTGCTGGCCTACTCGGGTGGCCTGGACACCAGCATTATTGTGCCGTGGCTCAAAAATAATTATAACTGCGAAGTTGTCTGTTTCTGTGCCAACTTGGGCCAGGCCGATGAGTTGGTGGGTTTGGAAGAAAAAGCGCTTGCTTCCGGTGCCAGCAAATGCTATGTCGAAGATCTGCGCGAAGAGTTCCTCACCGAATATGTCTTCCCCACTATGCAAGCCGGCGCGATCTATGAGCGGGATTATCTGTTGGGTACCTCCTTTGCCCGCCCGATTATTGCCAAGCACATGGTGCGCATTGCCGAGATCGAAGGCGCAGATGCTGTCGCCCACGGCGCGACCGGCAAAGGCAACGATCAGGTACGCTTTGAACTGACCGTGATGGCGCTCAACCCCAAGTTGCGCATTATTGCCCCCTGGCGCGAGTGGAACATCCGTGGCCGCAAAGACGCCCTCGACTACGCCGCCGAGTACAATGTGCCCGTCAAGGCCACCATGGAACGCATCTATAGCCAGGATAAGAATCTCTGGCACCTCAGCAATGAAGGTGGCCCCTTGGAAGATCCGTGGAACGAACCCCCCGCCGATATGTTCGAGTGGACGATTTCCCCCGAAGATGCCCCGAATGAACCTGAATATATTGAATTAGAATTTGACAAAGGCTTTCCCACCCACCTGAACGGCGAGGCCATGGGGCCCGTTGCACTCGTCCTCAAGCTGAATGAGTTGGGCATTAAGCATGGCATTGGCCGCGTCGATATTGTGGAAAATCGCCTGGTAGGCATGAAGAGTCGCGGCGTCTACGAAACCCCCGGCGGCACGATCCTCTACAAAGCCCACGCCGCGCTAGAACAGCTTTGCCTCGACCGCGATACCTTGCACTATAAGCAACAGGTCGGTCTGCGCTTTGCCGAATTGGTCTACAACGGCCACTGGTTCACGCCTCTGCGCAAAGCGATCACCGCCTTTGTCAACGAAACCGAAGAGACAGTCAGCGGCACCGTGCGCTTTAAGCTCTACAAAGGCAATGTCATTCTCGCTGGTCGCCAAAGCCCCCAAAGCCTCTACAGCGTTGACTATGTCACCTTTGAAGAGAGCAGCGACTACGATCATGCCGATGCCGGCGGCTTTATCCGCCTCTTTGGCCTGCCGCTCAAGGTGGAAGCCCTGAAGCGTATGCGCAATCAGTGATATAGCGATCCACGGAGGGAGACGAAGTAAGGCTAGTTTTGTGTGTCTTCGTGGATTATCGATTTTTGGTAACGAGCTAACCAGGAAGCGGCCCATCTACGAGGAGGAACCCATGACCACATCCTATGCTGTACCCGGCTTTGATGCCGCGGGGATTGCTGCCAATATTAAAAAGTCGGGCGCACCAGACCTGACGCTGATTGCCAGCAGCACGCCGTGTCGCGCGGCTGCTACCTTTACCACCAATAAATTCCCCGCCGCCCCCGTGACCTATGATCAACAGGTCTTGAATTTCAATCCAACCGGCATTCACGCGGTGATCATCAACAGCGGCTGTGCCAATGCCTGTACGGGTGACGAAGGCGCAGCCAACGCCCGTCGCACAGCCGAAGCGGTTGCCAGCGCGCTGGGGGCCAATGATCACGCAGTCTTTGTCATGAGCACCGGTGTGATCGGCGTGCAATTGCCTATGGACAAATTGCTGGCGGGCATTCCCAAAGCCGTGGAACAACTGCGGCCCGATGGTTGGGACGCCGCGTCGCGTGCCATTATGACCACCGATACGCGCCCCAAGCTCTTTACGTATACAGCAACGATTGGTGGTCAGCCCGTCCGTTTCACCGGCATCTCCAAGGGCGCAGGCATGATCCATCCCAACATGGCGACCATGTTGAGCACGATTGTGACGGATGCGCACATTGCCCAACCGTTGCTACAGCAAGCCTTGCGCGCCGCTGTGGGCAAAAGCTTTAACTGTATCAGCATTGACGGCGACACCAGCACCAATGACACCGTCATCCTGCTGGCAAATGGATTGGCTGATCACGCCGAAATCACCAGTGTGGACAGCGCCGCGTACACAACCTTTGTCAATGCCTTGACCAGCATCTGTATCGATCTGGCCCAGGCGGTCGTGCGCGACGGTGAAGGCGTCACCAAGTTTGTCACGATCCAGGTCAATGGCGCGGCTAGCGATGCGGAAGCGCATAGCGGTGCCAATACTGTTGCCACCAGCCCATTGGTCAAGACCGCCTTTTTTGGCAACGATGCCAATTGGGGGCGCATTCTGGCCGCGATTGGCCGCGCCGGTATCGCTGTCGAGCCAGCCAACTGCTCGCTCTTTGTCACCGGTGGCAGTACGGGTGGAGAACGGATGCCAGAATTGCAACTGGTTGCCGCGGGCACGCCATTGCCATATCAAGAGGCGGATGCCGCGGCGCGGTTTGCCCAGGCGGAATTAGATGTGCGCGTCGAATTGGGATTGGGCCAGGGCCGCGCCACCGTGTGGACCTGCGATCTCAGCCATGAGTATGTGAGTATTAACGGCGATTATCGCTCCTAGCGCCGATAAACCCTCGTCTGCACCGGGCAACGATCGCGTGCCCGGTGCAGACTCGTCAGCTCCACACTTGGTTGCGCAGTTCATTGCGCAACATCCTCAACTTCTTCGGTTCGTGCCCCATTGGATTCGCCAAGCATACGCTTGCTGCATCGTTCGGCGCGTGCGGCGATGACGCAACTGCTGTAAAATAGCAGGGAAGCAATGAGTGAAAGCACGAGATAGGCGACAATCAAGCTAGTACAGTTGGGCGTAGATACCACGGCAGTTAATCAGGCACGTTACTCGTGTACATCATGGTAAAAATAGGGTACCTTATTTACGCTGGGATCTACTAGTCATCAGTGTTCAGTCTTCGTTGTTTGGTTGGCCCGGCGCGTCTTTGGGATCGCGCGCATTGTACGCGCAATACGCTTATGCCACGTAGATGTAAATTATATCGGATTGTTCCTTCCAAAATAGGTAAATAGCTTACGAAATTTCCATTTTTGTGTAACTGTTCAATGCAACACAGGCGGTTTGCAACCGCCTGTAATCGCCACATCTTCCAGGCCCGTCGGCTCAGCAACCAATTGGCCACCCCCTTGCCATCACGGCCATTAAGTTAAGAGGCGAATTGTCATTCCCCCATCTACATGAGGGCAGGCTCTGCGCAGGCAGGAATCCATACGCTAGAGCGGTGGACCCCTGCCTGCGCAGGGGTGA
>DAOTTR010000529.1:0-4482 GCA_034437715.1 Caldilineaceae bacterium | reverse complement strand
AGCTTGGCCTCTCCAACTGGCAACATGGGCGCTTATTTGGCCGGGGTGCGATCCTGAGCGGCGATAGCGTCTACACTGTGCGCACAAGATTTACCCGCGAAAACAGACGCGAAGAGGAGAAACGGGCATGACAGCAACCTATGGCATTGGCTTGATTGGCGCGGGCTGGGTGGCGGCAGAATACATAAAAGTGTTTCGCGATCATCCATTGACCGACGTGATCGGCATCTACAACCGCACGCCGGGCAAGGCGACCCGCCTGATGCAAACGCATGGCATCGCGGGCACCGAATATGCCACCATCGACGACTTTTTTGCCGACGACCGCATTCAGATTGTTGTCTCTTGCACCATGCCCGATGTACGCGCCGAACACTGTGTGCGCGCCGCCACCACGGGTCGCCACATTGTGATCGAGAAGCCGGTGGGCATCAAACGCGAGCAGACCGCCCAGATTCGCGAAGCGGTGGCCAAAGCCGGCGTCAAAACAGTTACCAGCTTTGTGCTGCGCTGGAATCCCCAATTTGTGACCGTGCGCCAGTTGATCGATGACGGCGGGCTCGGCGACTTGATCTATGGCGAGGCCGATTATTGGCATCCGGCGCGCCGCTCTACGCCGGGCAGCCCAGGCATGCGCAAGGATGGCGTGGGCAGTGCCTTTCTGAGCGGCGGCTGTCACGCCGTGGATATGTTGCGCTATCTGGGTGGCGAAGTGCGCGAAGTGAGCGCGTTTGGGGCTGCACCCAAACGGATCCAAGGATTTGAATTTGATCCGGTGGTGGTGGCGGCGCTCCAATTTGAAAACGGCGGCGTAGGCAAGCTGTCGGCCTTGCTGGATGGCGATACGCCCTATCGATTCAACTGTCGCCTCTTTGGCACCAATGGCTCGATTCAAAACAATGAGGTCTATTCCTCACAGAAATACCCAGGGGCGCGCGACTATTGGACCATTCCCACGATCACGCCCAACAGTGGCGATGTGAGTCATCATCCCTTCAAAGCCCAGATCGAACATTTTATTGCGTGCATCGAAAACAATGTCGAGTCGCACGCTTCGATCTTCGACAGCTACAAGTCGATGGCGATCTGTTTTGCGATTGATGAGTCGGTGGCCAAGGGTGGCCAGCCGGTCAAGGTCATAACCGAGTAAGCGAGCGGGGTAGCGCCATGATCGACCAGTTCCAGCAAGGCTTACGTGCGCAGCTTGGGCTGGCGCGCTCGCTGGCGATCTACTATGGTAATCCGCTAAAGCTGCGGCGGATGCAACATTTTTATCGCCAGTTTATTCGTTCCGGCGACCTGTGCTTTGACATTGGTGCGCATGTCGGGAATCGCCTGTGGGCGTGGACAGCCCTGGGCGCGCAGGTTGTCGGTGTCGAACCCCAGCCGATCTGTATGCGTTTTCTGCGCCGCTGGTTTGCACACCATCCCCAGGTTACCTTGGTCGAGGCGGCCGTGGGCGCAGTGGCAGGGCATCAACCCCTGTGGATCAGCGAGCAAACGCCGACCGTCAGCACGCTGTCGCGCCCTTGGATCGCAGATGTGCAGCAAGTGGTGGCTTTTGCGGGTGTGCACTGGGAAACATGCACCGAAGTCGCTGTCACAACGCTGGACGCGCTGATCGCACAGTATGGTGTACCCCACTTTTGCAAGATCGATGTCGAAGGTTATGAATGGGAAGTGCTGTGTGGTCTCTCGCAGCCGCTGGCCGCGCTCTCGCTGGAATATGTGCCGGCCAGTCCCGCGCTTGCCTTGCGCTGCATCGAACGCCTAACCCAGTTGGGCGATTACACTTTTAATTGGTCGATTGGCGAACAACACCGGTGGCAAGCCCAACAATGGATAACTGCCGCCGCTATGACCGCCATCCTCCAAAAGATGCCGATTGATGCAAAGTCAGGTGACATCTACGCGCGGCGGCTTGGCTGATGTTGCGCTTTGTGCTAGCGAATCTTGTAGCTCTTGCGCTGGGTGTACGGCTTTCTTCCCGCGTAACTAAACATCGAAAAGGAACATCGCATGGACTACTTTCTCTATCAAGGGGCCAAAACCAGCCAGATCAGCTTTCCCCTGGGCGGCCTGGGCACGGGATGTATTGGTCTGGCAGGTAATGGACGCCTGATCGACTGGGAAATTTTCAATCGCCCCAACAAAGGCAGTGTGAATGGCTTTTCACACTTTGCGATCAAGGCCGAGCAAGGCGATCAAGTGGTGGATGCACGCATTCTCCACGGTGATCTGCCTGCGCCCTACCAAGGCGAATTGCAGGGTGCGCGCTTCAATTCGTTTGGCTGGGGACCACGCCGGGAATACATGACCGGCCTGCCCCATTTCCAAAGTGTCGATTTCCGGGGTGAATATCCACTGGCCGAATTGACCTATCATGACGATGCGTTTCCCGGCCAGGTGCAATTGCACGCCTTCAATCCCCTCATTCCGCTCAATGCCGACGATTCGGGCATTCCAGCCGCCTTTTTTGAATTCACCGTCACCAACACCACCGCCGCGCCGCTGAGCTATACGTTGGTTGGCGTGTTGACCAATCCACTGCCGTCTAATAATCTCAACACCGTAGCGCGCACAGAGTGGGGTCATCTTTTGCATCTGCATTGCGACGGCGTCCAGCCCGATGCCGTCAATTACGGCGATCTCACCCTAGCCACCGATGCCGGATTGGCGGAGGATGTCGAGGTGAGCTGGCAACAATATTGGTTCCGCGGCGCATGGTTTGATAATCTAGAAGTTTATTGGGATGATCTGCGCAAACCCGGTCCCTTCAAGAATCGCATCTATGCGCCAGAGAAGGCCAAGGATCACAATGAAGGTTTGCTGGCCGTGCGCGTGCCTGTTGCGCCCGGGGAAACCCGGCATGTGCGGTTTGTGATCAGCTGGAGCTTTCCCACCTGTGAGAATTATTGGAAGCCTGCCGCCGGCGAACAAGCCGCCAAGTCTACCTGGAAAAATTATTACGCCAGCCTATGGCCAGATTCTAAAGCCAGCGCCCAATATGCCTTGGCCAACTGGGATCGGCTCTATGCCGAAACCAAACGCTTCAAGGACGCGCTCTTTGCGTCGGATTTGCCCCCTGCCGCGCTGGATGCGGTCTCGGCCAACATCTCGATTCTGAAATCGCCCACCGCGCTGCGCCTGGAAGATGGCACCTTCTACGGCTGGGAGGGCTTACATCCCCACGAAGGGTGCTGCGAAGGCAGTTGCACGCATGTGTGGAACTATCAACAGGCATTGCCCTTTCTGTTTCCCGCGCTGGAACGCTCGATGCGCACGGCCGACTACCAATACAATCTGCTGGACAGTGGTGCCATGCCTTTTCGCATTCAGTTGCCGCTTGGCTCGGATCCGTGGAACTTTCGTGCCTGTTGCGACGGCCAGTTTGGCGGCGTCATGAAGACCTATCGCGACTGGAAGATCAGCGGCGATGATGCTTGGCTGCGTGCTATCTGGCCTGCGGTCAAAAAGTCGCTAGAATTTGCCTGGAGCCCCGAGAACATCGACCGCTGGGATCCAGAAAAGACAGGCGTACTCTGGGGTCGCCAACATCATACGCTGGACATGGAACTCTTTGGCCCCAATTCCTGGCTCACTGGCTTCTATTTGGGTGCGCTCAAAGCAGGGGCCGAAATAGCGGCCTATCTGGGTGAAACAGCCGATGCAGCTGACTATCAGGCGATTTTTGAACGGGGCAAAGCGTGGACGGATGAGCACCTTTTTAACGGCGAATATTATTTCCAGCGCATCGACCTGAAAGATCGGTCTATTGTCGAGGCCTTTGAGGGCGATAACGACTCGCTCATGGGCAACTCGGCCTTGGCTGCCTATTGGAATGACGAGCACAACGAGATCAAGTACCAGATCGCTGAGGGCAGCAGTATCGATCAAATCTTGCCCCAGTGGCACGCGGCTCTCTACGGCTTGGGCGATCTCTACGATCCCGCCCAAGTCAAGCAGGCCAGCGCGGCGATCTATAAGTACAATTATGTGCCCGAAATGGGCAAAATCTATAATCCCTGCCGCATCTATTGTCTCAACGACGAAGGGGGGCTGGTGATCTGTGCCTGGCCTGAAGGTTCGCAAAAGCCGCTGATCCCCGCGCCCTACTCGCAAGAGGCGATGAACGGCTTTGAATATTCGGCGGCGATCCACATGATCATGGTCGGCCTGGTAGACGAGGGCATGACCTGTATCGAAGCAGTGCGCAAGCGCTATGATGGCGAACGGCGTAATCCCTGGAACGAATTTGAGTGTGGCAACAACTATGCGCGCAGTATGGCGTCGTATGCCCTGCTCAATGCCTTTGCCGGCTTTCAATTTGACATGGTCAACAAAAGCCTGGGTTTCAACCCGGTGCGCACGGACAACGGTCACTTTCGCTGCTTCTGGTCGCTGGATGGGGGTTGGGGCGAGTTCGTACAGACACCAGCGGGCTGTGAGGTACGCATATTGTATGGCGCAATCGATTTGCAG
>DAOTTR010000528.1:0-11500 GCA_034437715.1 Caldilineaceae bacterium | reverse complement strand
TCACCCCTTTCCAGGGTAAAAAAAACGATTCTTGACGATTGCTCTCTCTTGACCTTCACTCGCGTTCACTCAATCTCGTCAACTTGAGTGGTCGCTTTTTATTTGACCGAACGTAGAGTTATAAGGGGAGAGATTGTAAATGTCACCAATTGCGGATGGACTGTAGCCTTCGTCATAGCTTCCATAACATCATAGACCGAGGCGCGGCTCTCACTAATCATAGGGCCGATATCGCTTTCAATGATCTTGATCCCGTCGCTATCAGCTTTGCCATTGGATGGCCAAAGTGTATCAACGCCCATTGAAACAACGAAGTCAAAGTCGGCCAGCATTTCTGCAATTTGCTCTACTTGCTGCTCGGTATCAACTCGAATCGTAATCTATTTCATCGCTACCCCCAATCGCTACGGACGGCAAGACCTACTCTTTCCAATTGTAGCACAAAATAACGGGTTTCGTTCAAAAAAACGCCCAGCGGCAATTGCCGCTGGGCGTTTTACTTTGTCGGTGAAAATATGCTCGCAACCAATGGCCGATTGTCTAGCTGATCGGTTGCTCTGGTGCGACGGGCTGTTCTGCGGGTGTGGCTTTTTTGCGGCGCACCGGTTTGGGTTCTGGCTTGGCAATCGCTTTCATACCAGGTTTGGGGCCAGGCTTGGCACGCGGTTTGGGTTCTGGCTTGACCTCCGGTTGGGACTCTGGCTTGGGGGACGGAAAGCGTTCCGTCGCAGCCATCGCCGCACCGATGATCCCGGCGTCATTGAGCAATTGGGCCGATTGGAGCTCGGCGCGCACCTTCAGGTACTGGGCAAAGCGCTCAAACTTTTTGCTGACCCCACCGCCGATAATGAAGAGATCCGGCGAGAAGAGGAATTCCATCTCGCTCAAAAATTCATTAACCCGCTTGGCCCAATCTTTCCAGCTCAGATCCTTCTCCGTGCGAATGCGCGCCGACGCGCGATGCTCGGCATCTTTACCGCGAATTTTCATGTGGCCAAACTCGGTGTTTGGTAGCAGGTGCCCATTGACAAAGATCGCGCTGCCAATGCCTGTGCCAAAGGTGAGCATGATCACCACGCCATTGCGCGCGCGGCCAGCCCCCAAACGCATCTCCGCCACCCCGGCGGCGTCGGCGTCGTTGAGGATATGCACGGGAAAGCCGGTGGCTTCTTGGAAGATCGTTTCGCCATTGGTGCCAATCCAGCCCTGATCGACATTGGCCGCAGTCAGGATCACGCCATGCTGCACCACCGCTGGAAAGGTGCAGCCAATGGGGCCCTGATATTGAAAATGTTGTACAAGCTGCGCCACCACTTGCGCAACGGCTTCTGGCGTCGAGGGTTCGGGCGTATCAATCCGCTGCCGCTCCCCGACAATCTCCCCTTTGGTTGTGTCTACAATGGCCCCTTTGATGCCACTGCCGCCAATATCAATACCTAAAATGTTCACGCCTTTTTCTCCTGAATACCGGTGATTTTTAACAATTTCACAATTTGTTACAGTGTACAACCGCCGCGTAGCTTCTGCAAATTGTTATGCGCTAGGGTGTACACCCCTGTGCGCAAGAGCGGCTCACAGACCGGGGATTCAAGTGAATTCAACTCAAAAAGATGACGAGTTGCGGGCAAGCGCGTTATAATAAGGCTACGATGAACAACGTGCGCAAAATCCTTCATCTTGATCTCGATGCTTTCTATTGTGCAGTGGAAGAACAGCGCGAGCCGACGCTCCAGGGCAAGCCCTTTGCTGTAGGTGGGCAACCAGCGGAACGGGGGGTCGTTGCCTCCTGCTCCTATCCGGCGCGTCAATTTGGCGTGCGTTCGGCCATGCCCATGAGTCAGGCGATCAGGCTCTGCCCAGCGTTGTTGATTGTGCCGGCGCGCCACAGCGCCTATCGCCGCGTCTCCAAACAAGTGATGGCGCACCTGTATGCACTGACCCCACTGGTGGAGCAACTTTCGATTGACGAGGCCTTTCTCGATGTGACAGCCTTGGCCGCGCCAGCCGAAACAATTGCCCGTCAGCTCCAGACAACGATCCGCCAAGCATTGCAGTTGCCCTGTTCGTTGGGCGTCGCGACGAATAAGCTCTTGGCCAAAACCGCCAATAGTGTGGGCAAGGCCGCGGTGCGCAATGGCACTTCACCCAACGCGATTACAGTCGTGCCGCCGGGGCGCGAAGCCGAGTTTCTCGCGCCGCTGCCCTGCGCTGAACTGTGGGGCGTGGGTCCTAAAACTGCCCAGCGCCTCCAAGAACTAGGCATGGCGACCATTGGTGACATGGCGCGCTGGCCCGAAGGAGACTTGTTTCAGCGCTTTGGCAAAAATGGCAGCGACCTAGCGCGCCATGCGCGCGGCATCGATACGCGACCAGTGGAAACACAGCGCGCATCCAAGTCGATCAGCCAGGAGACCACCTTTACACGCGATGTGCGCGATGACGAACAGCTACGCCGCATCCTGCGCGAGCAAGCCGAAGCCGTGAGCCAAGAACTGAAGCGTAAACGGCTCGGCGCGACAACGGTTAAACTCAAATTGCGCTGGAGCGACTTTACGACCTTCTCGCGCCAGAGCACCTTTGACCAGCCCACCGATGACGCCGAGCAAATACGCGCCGCGGCCAATCGGTTGTTCGATCAAGCGTGGCAAGGGCAACTTGTGCGTTTGATCGGTGTGGGCGTAAGCGGCCTGAGCAATGCGGCGCGCCAGTTATCGCTGTGGGATGCCCCCAACGAAAAAGAAGAAAAATTGTGGCAGGCGGTAGAAACCCTGCGCAAACGCTTTGGCGACCGCGCCATCCAACGCGGCGCGCCAATGGCGGACGACCCTGATCGCGAGTGAGGCCTGTGCCGCCAATCATCCCTAGCTTCGCTTTCCATCTAGGCATCAGGTATAATAACGGGATAATTGCAATGGCAGCGTGGTATAACTTGGAAGATCACGCCCCACTTACCCATCCATACACACAAGGAACGCGGAATGACAACTCAAGCTGTTCAGGGCGCATCGCCCGTGCAGCCGGCGCAACGGGTGCGCGGCTTTGGGACGACTGTTTTTGCTGAATATTCGGCTTTGGCAATTGAATATAATGCCGTCAATTTGGGGCAAGGCTTTCCCAACTTTCCGGCACCGGATTTTGTCAAAGAAGCCGCGCAACAGGCCATTGCCAACGATCTCAATCAATATGCGCGCAGTGCTGGTCATCCGCGGTTGATCAACGCGCTGGCCCAAACCTATGGGCCACTCTTTGGGCGCGAGCTCAATCCACAGAGCGAAATTGTCGTCAGCGTCGGCGCCACCGAGGGCATCTTTGCCACGTTGCAAGCGCTTGTGCAGGCGGGTGACGAAGTGGTGCTGATCGAGCCCTTCTATGACAGCTATGCGCCCTCGGTGATCATGGCGGGTGGCACGCCGGTCTATGTGCCCCTGCGCCCCACACCCACTGCCACGACTTCTGCCGATTGGGTGCTCGATATGGCCGAGTTGGAAGCCGCGTTTACCGAGCGCACGCGCTTGTTGATCATCAATACCCCACAAAATCCGTTGGGCAAAGTCTTTACGCGTGCCGAACTCGAACAGATTGCCGCGCTTGTGCAAAAACACAATATCCTGGTGCTGAGTGACGAAGTGTACGAGTGGATGACCTACAGCGATCCCCAGCGTACCGTTGAACATGTGCGCATCGCCACCCTGCCCGGCATGTGGGAACGCACGATCACCCTGGGCAGCGCCGGCAAGACCTTTTCGGTCACTGGCTGGAAGATCGGCTGGGCGATCACTTCGGAAAGATTGGCCCATGCCATCTTTATGGCGCACCAGTGGATTCCCTTTGCCGTGGCAACGCCCTTGCAAGAAGCGGTGGCAATTGCGCTGGAAGTTGCGCCCCAGCATGATTATTTTAACTGGCTGGGTGCCATGTACAAGGCCAAGCGCGATATGCTGTTGAATGTCTTGCAAGATGTGGGTTTGCCACCGTTGACCCCCGATGGCTCGTACTTTATTCTCGTCGATACGCGTGGGCTGGATGTCCCGCGCGCCGCGGGCGTGCGCCGCGATGTTAATTTCTGTCGCTGGCTGACGCGCGAAGTGGGCGTGGTCGCCATCCCGCCCAGCCATTTCTATAGTCCCGAACACCAGTATCTGACCGATAATCTGGCGCGCTTCTGCTTTTGCAAGACCGATGAGATGCTGACAGAAGCGGCGCGCCGTCTACAGAAGCTCAAAGGGCGCTAAGCATGGCAAACAGAGAAAAGGATCAAACATGCTACAAGTCACTGTGACACAAGGCAACATTGCCCAGCAAGCGACCGATTGTGTGGTCGTCAATCTCTTTGAAGGCGTCACCACACCGGGCGGCGCGACCGGGGCCATCGATCAAGCCCTGGGTGGCGCCATCAGTAACTTGGTCGCATCGGGTGATTTTACGGGGAAAATCGGCACAACTGCCGTGCTCTATACCAACGGCAACTTGCCTGCCAAGCGTGTATTGGTGGTGGGGTTGGGCAAAGCCGAGAAATTTGATCTCAAGGGTGTGCGCAAGGTCGGTGCAAGTGTGCAGCAAGCCCTGCGCAAGCTCAAGGGCGTCAACACGTACGCGACGATTATCCACGGCGCGGGCATTGGCGGGTTGGATGTACAAGCCGCCGTGCAAGCGACTGCCGAAGGGGCGTTGCTGGCGGCCTACCAAGCACCCAATTACAAACGCGAGCCAAGCGAAAACAGCCCGAACAGTTGCACCATCGTTGAATTTGTTGAATTTGATGGCAGCAAGCTTGCCGCGGTCGAAGCCGGGGTCGCACGCGCCCAGGCAATTGCCGCCGGTGTGCATCATGCGCGCGATTATGTCAATGAACCACCCAATGTGCTCTATCCCGTTGAATATGCCCGGCGCGCCCAAGCCATGGCCGAAGCAGTGGGCTTGAACTATTGGGTACTCAACGAAGCCGAGATGCGCGAGTTGGGCATGGGCTTGTTGTTGGCGGTGAGCCAGGGCAGCGCACAAGAAGCCCAGATGATCTTTCTGGAACATGCGCCGGCGGGTACCGAAAAGCAGCAGCCGCTAATCTTGGTGGGCAAGGGGATTACCTTTGACACCGGCGGCATTAGTATCAAGCCTTCGGCGGACATGTGGCAGATGAAAGATGACATGGGTGGTTCGGCGGCGGTAATTGGGGCTATGGAAGCGATTGCGTGCCTCAACGTCCCGCGCCGTGTGATTGGTGTCGGCGTCTGTGTGGAAAATATGCCCGATGGCCGCGCGTTTCGCCCCGGCGACATCATCACCGGCATCACCGGCAAAACCGCCGAGATCATCAGCACCGATGCCGAGGGACGGCTGGTGTTGGCCGATGCTTTGGGCTATGTGGCGCGCTTTAATCCCGCCGCGGTCGTGGATTTGGCAACACTGACGGGCGCGATTGTCATCGCGTTGGGCTCACAGGCGGCGGGACTCTTTAGCAACAATGATGCGTTGCAAAATGCATTATTAGCGGCCGCCGACCAAACCGGCGAACGATTGTGGCCCATGCCCATGTATGACGAATACCTGGACGACATCAAGAGCGACATGGCCGAGTTGAAGAACTCGGGCGGGCGCTTTGGCGGCGTGGCGACCAGTGCCAAGTTTATTGAACATTTTACCGAAGGCTATCCGTGGGCCCATTTGGACATTGCCGCTATGGTGTGGGCCGGGGGTGACAAAGACCCTGCCACCCCCAAAGGCGCAACCGGCTATGGCGTGCGTCTCCTGGTAGCGTTGGCGGAATCGTTTCACTAATCAATGCAATAATCAATAATCAATAATCAATCGCCAATAATCAATGGTCAATCGCAATTAGCCATTGATTATTGATTATTCAAGAGGAGCAAACAGAATGGATACAAGCAGTATCTGGCCCCTACTACTGCCGATTTTGACGGCATCGGTCGGGGTGGAGCGGGCGATTGAAATTATTTGGAATTATCTAGAGTGGATCTTGCTGAGCTTTGGACGCTGGCAGGCAGAACAACTGAAATCGCCCCAATATCTGCAATTCAAAAGTGGGACCAGTCTAGTCTTTGGCGTGATTCTCGGCATTGTTGTCGCCAACTATACTGGGATGCGGATCTTCGAGTTGCTGCGCCCCACCGCCGCTGGCCTGCTCGATAATCTTTCGGTCACCTGGGACATTCTGTTAACCGGATTTATCATTGGCGCGGGGTCGAAGCCCGCCCATGATATTCTGGGCATCATTACACAACTGAAGAATCTGCTCAACAACAGCGCGATCCACCAGCGCGAAGCGGCAGCAGCGGCCTTGGCCGAAGGTGTACTCAAGCTAGCACAGAGTGAAGCGCAAGCCATGGTCGATGTCCCCGGCGTTGGCCCCGCGCGCATCCCCATGAACACAAATTCGCGCGGTCTATCTGGCGAGGACGAAGCAACAACCGCAGAAGAAAAATCGGCCACCGAGCGCTATCTTGAAATTTTGCGCAGTCGCACGGCGGTATAAACAGGTAGCAGGTAGACCTGCTACCTGCTACCTGCTACCCCAGGCGATAGGCGCGTTTGGGCAATTCGTAGGCCATTGCTCGGAGCATGGCATGGGCATCGACATTACTGATAATATGGCGCGCAACCAAGCTGGCCAGCCAGTTGGCGCTAGCCCGTCGCCAGAGATCGTGGCGCGCGGGGATCGAGGCAAAGGCACGCGTATCGTCATTGAAGCCGGCGGTGTTGTAGATACCAGCCGTTTCCATCACCAGATCAAAATAGCGTTGCATCCCGTTGAGGCTGTCGTAGAACCACCAGGGCGGCCCCAATTTGAGGCTGGGATAGTGGCCAGCCAGCGGCGCTAATTCGCGGCCATAGGTGTTTTCGTCCAGCGTAAAAAGAATCAGCGCCAGCCGATCATCATTGCCATAGCGGTTCAATAAGGGGCGCAGCGCGCGTGTGTAGTCCACGGCAATCGGAATATCTGCGCCTTTGTCGCGCCCAAAACGCTGGTAGAGCGGATCGTTGTGATTGCGCAGCGAACCCGGGTGCAACTGCATCACCAGGCCATCGTCAATACTCATGCGCGCCATTTGCAGCAACATGTGGCCGGTAAAGCGTTCGGCATCTTGGGCAGTGGCCTCGCCGCGCAGCGCACTTTGAAAGACCGCATCCGCCTCCGTCTCTGACAGGTCGATGGTATAGGGGGTCTGCGCCGCGTGATCGGTGGCGGTGGCACCCATTTCCTTGAAAAAAGCCCGTCGATTCTCCAACGCCTGGATAAACGTTTTATAGTTGTGGACGCTGATGCCACTGATCGCGCTGAGCGCGTCAATATTGGTGTGCCAGCTATCGGTATCCAAATTGACCACGCCATCGGGACGGAAGGTCGGGCGCACAGTGCCTTGCCAGCCCGAAGCCACAATCGCCTTGTGCTGATCGAGCGGATCGGTGGCCGCGTCGGTGGTACACAGAACTTCGACATTGAAGCGATCAAAGAGCGCACGCGGGCGAAAGGCCGGTTGGGCCAGTTTCTCGCTGATCTGGTCATAGATGGATTGGGCGCTTTCACCGGTCAGCGGTTGTGTGATCTCGAAGATCGATACCAACTCTTCGTTGATCCACGCGCCGGTCGGCGTGCCGCGAAACAAATAGAAATTGTCGGCAAAAATCTGCCAGATCTTGCGATGATCGGTCTCGTACCAACCGTCATCATTGGGGCAGATGCCGACAGCGTCCAGCGGAATGCCCTGTGAATAGAGCATCCGAAAGACATAATGGTCGGGAATAATCAAAAGATCGGCGGGCGTGCCCAGGGTCGCATTGGCATCGGCCAACAAGTTTGGATCGACATGGCCGTGCGGGCTGACAATCGGCAACGCGGCCACTCCGGCATAAAGTTCACGCGCAATGGCGCGGATGGTCGGGTCGGGATCAAAATAGCGATCGGGATGGAGTGACAGATGGGTCATGGGTTACCTCTCCAATTCATCTTCATTGATGCCAAGGCACGCTAGTACAGTTGGGCGTAGATACCATGGCAGTTAATAAGGCACGTTACTCGTGTACATCATGGTAAAAATAGGGTACCTTATTTACGCCGGGATCTACTAGGGTAGCGGTCAACCGAGTGACGCGCGAATTTTTTGATGAGCAGAACAGCAGGGTCGGGCTTGCACTGTAACACAGCCCGCGCGTCACGTCAAGTAGAAGGGCTTTACACTCCTGTGGTATGCTATATCAACCCCTGCTAGGCAAGCCATGAACCCACCAAACAAAGGATCATCTGATGCAAATCACCGATATCGAACCGGTCGTTATTCATGTCAACCCGCGCGGCGATTGGATCTGCTTGCTGGTGCATACCGATGCGGGCCTTACTGGTTTAGGCGAAGCTAGCCACAGCAGCAACGATGCCCTGTTGCTCGATCTGCTAGGCCGCATCAAGCCCCAGTTGATCGGCCAATCGGCGCTGAACATTCATGCGCTCTGGCAAAAGCTGGCGCGTATCGACGCCGGCCGCGTGGGGCAAACCCTGTTGAGCGGCATTGAAATGGCGTTGTGGGATGTGTTCGGCCAAGCGGTCGGCCAACCAATTCATGCTTTGCTAGGTGGAGCTTTGCGCACGCGCCTTCGGCTCTATGCCAACATCAACCGCCATGTGCGCGGGCGCACGCCAGCCGAGTTTGCCACGGCGGCGCGCCAGGCCGTGGACGAAGGCTTTACCGCGATCAAGCTTGCGCCCTTTGATGAGCTAGGCACGCACAATCATATCCGCACGGGCCCCAAGGCAGCTTGGCGCGCCGGTGTGGAACGGGTGCGCGCCGTGCGCCAGGCCATCGGCGACGAGGTGGAACTGGCGGTCGATTGCCACAGCCGCATGGAGCAATCCGAGGCGATCATCGTCGGACACGCGTTGGCCGATTGTAACCTCTTTTGGTATGAGGAGCCGGTGCATCACAGCCTGCCCGATGAACTGGCCGCAGTGACGCAGGCCGTGCCCATGCCCACGGCGTCGGCGGAAAGCGTCTTTGGCATAGAGGGCTTTCGCCCCTTCTTTGAACGCCATATCGTCGATGTGATCATGCCCGATGTCAAGCACGCTGGTGGCTTGCTCGAAACCAAAAACATTGCCGAGGCGGCGCGTATGAATCAACTGTTGGTCGCGCCACACAATCCATCGGGGCCAGTTGCCAGCGTGGCAAGTGGGCATGTCTGCGCAAGCTTGCGCAATTTTTACATTCTGGAATATGCGTGGGGCGAGGTCGATTGGCGCGCCCAATTGCTGGAACCGGCCGAGCAGATTGTGGGCGGCCATTTGCTACTATCTGATGCGCCGGGTTTGGGCCATCGCCTGAATATGGCAACCGTCAACGTCCATCGCCGGCAGCAAGCTAGCGCTGCCAATTCAGCGAAAGTGCAGTTCGCGAATTAGTAGCGGACACAGACAGTATGCCTTCTGACCTAAAGCGAATGTGGCTAATTGGGAATTTAGGGGGTTGACCTGCAGCGCCCTGGGCTAAAGCCACAGGGCTACAGGAACAACAATGCCGGTTAACCGGCCTTCCTTCGCAAACTAGCCCCGTCCGTTCACGGCGGGGCGGTGTCAACCTCCTGCGATCCGGTTGTGCCGCAAATTTGACAGAATAGGGTCCAAAACGGTATAATCTGGTTGCTCTAAGCCATTTATCCGTGGCAGCACGGCCCATTCGTCTATTGGTTAGGATAGCGCCCTCTCAAGGCGCAGGGAGGGGATCGATACCCCTATGGGCTACAAAAAACGACGCTCGTTCGAGCGTCGTTTTTTGTTATTCAGATTTTAGAAGGGGACATCATGTCGGCGGCCAAAAGGCTTCATCCAAAATCTGTTCTGCTGTATAAGGGCACCCAGCCGGGAAGGTGCTGGCATCTAGCCCTGTCTCGCGGGCAGCACTTTTAATGGCATCCGGGTAGACATCGGTGATGATTTCGGACAGTTGGGCGCGCAGGCTAGGACTTTCTCGCAATAACCGCAACAATCGTTGACGCTGCTCGGCGATGGTGTTATGCCAACCACGCGTAAAACGGGGAGCGCGCGGTTGGTAGGTCAATTTGAGCAGATGCAGCATGAGCACCTCCAGCCGGTTTGCGACTTCCCGCTTGTCGCTGCGTCCCAACGTTTCGATCTCCTCGATCAAGTTGTGCCAGTCTACTGCCTCAAACTCCTGGGCGCGCATCAACGCAGCCTGGCGGCGCGTCCATGCGTAGAAGTCAGTTTCATAGAGGGGGGTGGTCATGCAAGCACCTCTTCCATAACGCGCAACGTCGGTGATCCAATCGTGTCGCTGCTGCTTAAAGCATAGCAATAAATGGAGCGTAGCACACCAGTTCGTGCTTGTCAACACCAAATCAAATCACGGGTGCATTTCACTTTTTGGGTAGTGTGCCGGGGACGAGCGGAGTGCAGTTTGTCAAACCGGTTTGGTTGCCGCTCGCCCCCGGCACACGTTGCGCGCGCGTTCTAAAATTTAGCCTCAAATTGAAATACACCCTCAAATCACTGCCCTCACCGCCTGACCCAAATCTTCCGCGAAACACGCGCTAAAAGGGCACACTGCTCTTCTCACCTGTTGCTTCGTCGGATGCAGGGATTGCGGTTGGTTCCGGTTCACTAGCAGTACCCGCGCCACGATTCTCCATGAGCTTGAGTTCGGTGGCGGTCACCTCGATATTGGCGCGCAAATTGCCATCGCGATCAGTCCAGGGTCTGGTCAGATCAACCTCGCCGACAATCATCACGCGGTGACCTTTGGCAAGATATTGGCTGGCAATCTCGGCCTGACGTCGCCATAAACTGATGCGAAACCAGGTTGTCTTCTCCTGGCTTTGACCTTCGGCATTGGTCCAGCGTTTACTCACAGCTAGGTTAAAAGTCGTTACAGGGACACCCGACGCGGTATAGCGCATCTCTGGCTCATTGCCCAAATTCCCGATGAGAATCAATTGCTGGTACATTGTATGTTCCTTTGTTTTATACGTGGGGATTGCAAAAACCGATCATAGACAATTTCAAGGTAAGCAGCATCGGTCAAATAACGCAGGCGATCTTCATGTCAATGTTTTAGCATATCGGTACATAAACTCCTAAAGCCACGCGCTTACCCTCGCCATGGCCTGTACCGACCTTCACCCGATTGGGCAGGCGCCTAGGTTAGCCATCCCTGTACGAACTTGTTATAATAGAACGTACGAACTTGTTATAATAGAACGAGCCAGCGGGTTCTAACCCCGCCCAGTGCTAATCTGTTTGGATAGCGCTGGAAGATACATCTTGGAAGGAGCAACGTATGCACTATACGCCCAAACAGATCACCCGTGCGCTAGATCGCGTGTTGCACAAGGTAGAAAAACCAGCGCGCTACACCGGCGGTGAACTCAACAGCATTGTCAAGGATTGGGCCAATCCGGCGTTGCGCACCAAAGTCGCGCTGGCTTTCCCAGACATCTATGAGCTGGGCGGCTCGAACCTGGGCTTGATGGTGCTCTACGA
>DAOTTR010000527.1:0-5492 GCA_034437715.1 Caldilineaceae bacterium | reverse complement strand
TCCACTCTGCCGTTGGATAGGCAAGTTGGGCCGCGTCGAAGAGCGCAGGGTTATAGACCAACGCCAGCGTATTGATCTCATGCGGGACACAGTAGAGATTGCCATCGACCTCACCCATGGCGCGGAGGAGCGGCGAAAGGTTTGTGCGCGCAGCCAACGGTTCGGGCAGGGGTGCGATCAAGCCTTTTTCCACCAAAGCGGTCAGGGCAAAAGCATTGAGGCGGATGACATCGGGAGGGCGATCGCTGTCCAACGCCGTGCGCAGGCGGGTTGCATAATTGGGCAACACTTGCAACGCGACATGGGTGTCCGGCGCGGCCACGCCATAGGCGCTAACCCGCGCGCGGAAATAATCATTTACCGGTTCCGAAGCTTCCCACGTCGCAAAGTGAAGTTCAGTTGTAACCAGCGCAGGCGTGGGTGTTGGCTCGCTGCTCGGCCAAATGCCTGTCGGCCAACTCGGCCAGGCCGGTGGCTGACAAGCCGTCAGCAAGCCCGCGGCGATCAGCAGTCCGGCCAACCGCCACAGCCACCCATTGCCAAGAAAACGCGGCTGGCGAACACGACAGTCCAGCCTAGGAACAGGACCGTCGTGCGGGCACTTAGTGGGCGTTGGCGTCGACAAACGCATCGTATGCAGCAGGGTCCATCAACGCGGCCAGTTCGCTGTTTAAACTATCGGTAGGCTGTAGCTTGAAAAACCAAGATTGATACGGGTTGGCATTGACCATTTCGGGCGTGTCCACCAGCGCATCATTGATTTCTACCACGGTGCCACTGACGGGGGCATAGACGGTTTCGGCAGCTTTTACCGATTCGACAACCGCCAATTCAGCGCCAGCACTGACCGTACGCCCGATCGTTGGCAACTCGACATACACCACATCGCTTAGCATGTCTTGACCGGCATCGGAAACACCAATGACGGCAAGGCCATCTTCGATGCGCACCCACTCATGCTTCTGCGTATATTTTGCCTCTTGATCAATTTGAAAGCTTGCCATAAACGCGCTCCTCACGCTTTACATTCATCAATCTATATTCACTTATAACGCGGTTGGTAGAAAGGTCGTTTTACCACTTTGGCCTTTTTGGGCTGGCCGCGCACCAAAATATCAATTTCGGTACCCAATTTGGTATAGTCGCGCGCCACATAGCCCAGCCCCAGAAATTTATCCAGCGTCGGGCTTTTCATGCCGGTGGTGACATAGCCGATCACCTTGTCGCCGACGGCAATCGCATAATGATCGCGCGGCACAGCGCGCTCGACCATCTCGAAGCCAATCAACAGACGCTGCGGTTGTTCAAGCTTGGTCTTCAGCAAGGCGGTACGCCCGATAAATTCTGTCTCCCAACTGATGACCCAGCCCAGGCGCGCTTCCAGCGGATTGATCGTGGCATCGATCTCATGGCCGTAGAGCGGCATACAGGCTTCAAAGCGCAGGCTATCGCGCGCCGCCAAACCACAGGGCAACAAGCCATCCGCTTGACCGGCCTCAAGGATGGCGTTCCAGGTTTGTAGCGCATGGGTGGCGGGGAAATAGAGTTCAAAGCCATCTTCACCCGTGTAACCAGTGCGGCCAAATAAGGTAGGCGCGCCCGCCAGATCACCTTCTATGCCAGTGCGCGTGGCGACAGTATTGAGATCAAGGGCAGTAAGCCGTTGCAAAATCTCGGCGGCCTTGGGCCCTTGCAAGGCAACCATACAAGTTTCGCTCGAAATATCGGTGAGGGTAATCTCAAAGCCTAGCGCATTCGCTTGCAGCCAGGCCCAATCCTTAGCCCGATTGGAAGCATTCACCACGATCAGCCAGCGTTCGGGTAGGCGATAGAGAAAAATATCATCTACCAGCGTACCGTCACTGTACAACAGCAGGCTGTAATGGGCTTCATTGACGGCCATCTTCTCCACATCCCACACCTGGACATATTGGAGAAACAGATCGGCGTCGGCACCGGTCAATTGAAAGCGGCCCATGTGATCAATATCAAAGAGGCCAGCCGCGGTGCGCACTGCTTGGTGTTCCACCGTGGGGCCGGTTGGGTATTGGACGGGTAGCGCCCAACCAGCAAAATCAACCATGCGTCCGCCGAGGGCGACATGGGTGTCGTAAAGTGGCGTTTGTTGCACAGAATTCCCTTTCTATGAGTCCTGCATCATAGGCGATCACTCTGGTGCGAGTATACCCCTGTCAGGGTCAGTTGGCAAATAGGCAACGGGCAGGTTGTAGGTGTGGCAGCGGGCCTGGAAGAGTTGCCATCTACCACCCCACAGCGCTTGACTTTCCGCTTCCCTACCGCTATAATCGCGAACGTCAAACACAAATTTTGCCCCTTTAGCTCAGCTGGATAGAGCAACGGACTTCTAATCCGTAGGTCGTGCGTTCGAGTCGCACAGGGGGTGCTTTTTCACAATATGCAGTACCTATCTAGATAGCTTCACCCTATATGCAGTGTGTCCACCATGATATTTCAATGGTGGATTTTTTATGTAGATCAATAAAGGCATAAAAAAGCCCTTGGCAATATTGCCAAGGGCTTGGAATTTAGATATTCGATTGTGAATATGCTATTTTACTACCGTCCAATAATAGCCAGTGGCTTTTCTCGCCTTGACCATAATATATTTATTCTTTCTTAGTTTCGTCAATGGTCGTAAAGCTAAATTGCTTATACGACTTGGCGGCCACGTCCAAGTCTATCAAATTAGCTGTAGCGGGCACATCGAAAATAAACAGGCAGGGGACTTTCTCGCCTGGTGCGATTTCATCACAGAAGCGCATCTCTTCCTCATAACGGTTGCCAGCATCATCAATGGCCGTGGTTTCCAGCAACGAAGTATAGGCAAGATTTGCTTCTACTTTATCTAGGTTTGTGATGTTGGCCATATAGAGCACAAGCACATTATCTGCGCTGCTAGGCTCAAGCGTACGAAAACCTTGTTCATATTCGTCCTCTATCACTTCCAGGTGGACTGGCTCAAACAGGAATGTGCCAATTTGTCGAGACGCAGGGGCACTAATAAGCGCGTCAGCAAGAAGTTTGGTGGTGTCAATCTGCACGGTAACAGGAACAATCAACTGGTATAGTTGGTCACCAACGAGCAATTCGACGGTTGCCTTTGTTTCTACATCTTGCTGGATACTGAAACTACCCTCGCCATCTTCCATATTAATCAGAATCGGCTCGTTGTTATCTTCGGAATCCTGGGCAGTAGCAGGGATGGAACTAGTTACGGAGAGTAACAAAACAATAGCAAGACTGAGATACGTCAGCACTTGTCGCATAGATGGGTCCTTTCAAGATTTGAGGAGTGAGGAGACTATAATAAAGAATACCCTTCTATTATATTATAGTATAGAATTTCTCGATTAAACCCAACAATTTGCTTACTTTTATTTCAGACAGGCACAAAAGCATCAATAAGTAAACAAATAGTAAGCATTTAATCAGGCGAAATAGCTTATACTTTTGGAATATCTCCTGTCCTAGGAATTGATACTCTCGCAATATAAAATGATTCAAAGGAACCGAATTGATCATGGAAACATCCCTCGTTAGGATCGAGCAGGCTATCGATAGTGGCAAAGTAGAGCAGGCTCGTGCCTTATTGCGCTATGAACTAGGCGAAAGCCCAAGCATAGATGTGCTTATGCTAGCGGTACGAGTGGCAATTGATGATCAGCAACGCAAGCAATTCCTAGAGAGAGTGATCAAGCTAGATCCTTTTCATGCTGAAGCTCACACCCAGCTACGCTTAGTTGAAAAGTATGAGATGAGGCATGCTTCTCTACTGAATGCTGTTCCTCCTAGTAGCAGTAATTCTCCGTTGCTTGCCCAACAGCATAATATTCAGGTGCACGTCAATCAAGCCGCCCCAACGGTAATTATACAAAATAGCAGGAGTCGCTTTGTAGCATTTTTACTAACCCTCTTTCTTGGGCCATTTGGCATGTTCTACTCAACAGCGGGTGGCGCATTGATTATGATTATCGTAGGGATTCTGCTTCTGGCCTCTGCCGGTGGAGGAATGTTTCCACTAATTTGGATTGCTAGCATTATCTGGGGTGTGGCTGCTGTGAAGTAAGTAGGTTATGTACGAGAAACTGCTCAAAGTCATCCACAAAACCGTTTGTGGATGGTGAGCGAGAAAGCCGCCGCGAGTAAGCGACGGCTTTTTTTAATGCCTTAGAGTTGTTTCTAATTAACTTTGTACCAGAGTAGGCCCATCTTTGCTCACCAGAGGTGAGTTTTTATAAAGGAACAACTCTCTTGCTTACACCGCCGGCGACACTTCCGGCGTAAACTTTCCATCCACCATCAGCGTGATCGTGCGGCCATCGGCGCACTGACCATAGAGGGTCATGGTGGGGGTGCCGATCATAAAATCGACATGGGTGTCTGCGGCGTTGACGCCATGCGCGGCCAATTCATCCTCGCGCATGCTTTCGCTGCCGATCATGCCTTCGGGATAGGCTTCGCCAAAGGCAATGTGGCTGACGGCATTTTCGTCAAAGAGAATGTCGAAAAAGATGCGGTTGGCCTGGGTGATTGGCGAGCGCATATCGACCAGCGCGACCTCGCCCAACCGGCGCGCCCCCGGAATGGCAAAGAATTGATCCAGCACAGCTTGACCGGTTTCTGCGTGATACTCAACCACCTCGCCATCCACAAAGCGCATGTACGCGTTTTCGACTTTGCGCTCAAAGGGGAAGGTTGGTTTCGACGTGCGCACCCAGCCGGTGGTCCGGCCATTATGCGGCGTGGTAAAGGTCTCTTCGGTGGGCATGTTGGGAAAGAAGGAAATGCCTTTGGTGGTCGCCGCCCCGCCCCCCAGCCAGCGCGGCGCATCGGTCAGGCCGACGGTCAGATCCGTATGCGGTTGACCATCGGGACCAGGCTGACGATCGAGAAAGCGCACGGCGCGCACTTCGTTACGCGCCATAAAGTCCACCACCTGTTTGAGCATTCGATCATGCTGCTGCCAGGCGGCCACCGGATCCGGTTGATCGACACGGCAGGCGCGCAACACCAGTGCCCACAGTGCTTGTTGAGCTGCGGCGGGGTCAAGGTCGGGAAAAACTTTCTGCGCCCAGGCACGGGTAGGCACGCCCGCCACACACCACGGTATGTGATTAGCCATCTGCGCGTGCGAATAGAATTTGAGCTTCTGGGCACGGGTCTGGGCAATTGTACGCATGCCGGTCGGATCGAGATCATCGTAGATATCGGGATAGGCATCGCCGGTCAACGCAATGCGCGCCCAGCCGTCATTCACCATTTCCTGGTGGCGCGCCACTTCATACGCTGGCAAAAAGGTCAGATAATCTGGTTGACTGTGCAGCAGCCGCTGTTTTGTAGTTGGCGCGTCATTCCAGTCGATATGCACATAGCGCGCACCGGCTTTGTAGGCCGCGGCCACGACCAGTCGCACGAATTCGGCATGTTCCAGCTCGGCACCAAGCCGTAATGATTGGCCCGGTTGTAGATTT
>DAOTTR010000526.1:0-41887 GCA_034437715.1 Caldilineaceae bacterium | reverse complement strand
GTGCCGCGCAGCCATCTGGGCAAAGCACTGGCGACAATTGAGACGCTGGGTCGCCAATATAATTTGCGCGTAGCGAATGTCTTTCACGCCGGTGATGGCAATCTGCATCCGCTGATTCTCTATAATGGGCGCGAAGCGGGTGCGCTGGAACGTGCCGAAGCGTTGGCCGGTGATATTCTGCAAATGTGCATCGATCTGGGTGGTTCGATTACCGGCGAACATGGCGTGGGCATGGAGAAGCTGCACTATATGCCGGTCATGTTTACGGAAACGGATCTGACGGTCATGCGCGAAATTCGCCACGCACTAGACCCGTATGAATTGGCCAATCGCGGCAAAATGTTGCCAGCAGGTGAAGCGCCTGCCCTGTCGCTGCATGGTCCCCATGCGTTGGAAAAACAAGGCATCATCTCACGGGAGTAACCGATGCGTACCATGACCGCGGCCACAGTCGAAGATGTACAAGCGATTATTCAGAGTTCAGCGCCAGGTTCAACCAAAATCCAGGCGCAGGGGGCCAGCACGAAAGCGGCCCTGACACAGGCGACTGATCCGGTCACCCAACTGGATCTGCGCGGCCTAGCGGGCATTCTGGAATATGAACCGGGCGAGTATACCTTTACGGCGTTGGCGGGTACACCCCTGCATGAAATCGCCGCGGCGTTGGCGCACCATCATCAATTTATGCCCTTTGACCCGCCGCTGGTGCAGGCCGGTGCCACACTCGGTGGCACGGTCGCTGCTGGGCTGAGCGGATCGGGGCGCTATCGCTACGGGGGCGTGCGCGATTTTTTGATTGGCGTGCGCTTTGTCGATGGGCAGGGGCGACTGGTACGCGGCGGCGGCAAGGTGGTCAAAAATGCTGCAGGCTTTGATCTGCCCAAATTGATGGTGGGTAGCCTGGGCCAACTGGGCGTCATTACTGAAGTCAGCTTCAAAGTCTTTCCGCAACCAGAAAGTTATGCCACGTTGCAAATCAACTATGGCGATGTGGGGGCTGCGCTGGCCGGATTGCAACGCGTCGTCGATGCCCACTTTGATGTCTATGCCCTTGATCTGCTAGTGGACGCGCTGGCCGATCCATCTGCTCAATATCAACTGTTGATTCGTTTAGGTGGGATGCCCAACTTGGCGGGCCAACGCATCGAGCAACTGCGCACCGTGATTGGCCGCGGCGCGGCAGTAGATGGCGCAATGTTGATCGACGAGGCCGACGCCATGTTGTGGGCGACGGCGTGTGAATTTGGCTGGGTGCCAACGCTCGCGGCACTGGTAAAAGTCGCGGTTGCCGTGGGTCAGATCGTATCGCTGGAAGCGGCATTCGCGCCGCAAGGCGTGGTGCGCCGCTATGCCGTGGGGGGCAATCTGCTCTGGCTGGCGTGGACGGCACCGCTGACGACGCTGGATGCTTTACTGACTCAGCTTGGTGTTAGTGGCCTGGTCTTGCGCGGCGATCACCCCCAGCCGTTGATTGGGGTGCAGCGGGGCCAATTTTTTATGCAGCGGATTAAGCAGGCGCTGGATCCGCATCAACGTTTTCCCAGTTTCTGAGTAGATTTAGCTGAATTGCGAACTCATGCAACATACGATTGCGATTGAAACACTTGGCCCGCAGGGGCACGCCATGGCTGATGCCATCGAAAAATGTGTCCACTGCGGTTTTTGCCTCGCGGCTTGCCCTACTTACAAGGTACTGGGCGAGGAGATGGATTCGCCGCGTGGCCGCATCTATTTGATGAAAGAACAGTTGGAAGGTACGCTGGAATTGGATGCGGTGACGCCCTATATCGACCGCTGTCTGGGGTGCATGGCGTGCGTCACGGCCTGTCCGTCTGGCGTGGAGTATGGCGAACTGTTGGCCCCGTTTCGCGCCCGGGCCGAACAGACCCGCAGCCGCACCCCCATGGAACGCTTGACGCGTCTCCTGGTGCGCGAGACGCTGCCCTATCCCGCGCGCTTTCGCCTGGCGGCGGCCATGGGCAAACTGGCCGCGCCATTGCGTTCCTTTCTGCCAGCCAGTCTCGGTGCGATGTTGGGCTTGTTGCCGGGTGCGCTGCCCAAAGCGGCCAAGTTGCCCACCTTCTATCCGGCCGAAGGCAAGCCGCGGGCGCGGGTCGCGCTGCTGGCGGGCTGTGTGCAGCAAGTTTTGTCGCCAGAGATTAACTGGGCAACGCTGCGTGTCTTGGCGCGCAATGGCGTCGAGGTGGTGATTCCGGCAGGCCAGGGTTGCTGTGGCTCGCTCTCGATGCATACGGGTGATGCCACACAGGCCCAGATGCTCGCCCGCAAGAATCTAGCGATCTTCCCGCAAGATGTCGATGCAATTGTAACCAACGCGGCTGGCTGCGGTTCGGGAATGCGCGAATATGGCTTGCTCTTTGCGGGCACGCCCCAGGAAGCCGCGGCTCACGCCTATGCGGCCAAGGTCAGAGATGTGAGCGTTTTTCTGCATGATCTGGGATTGGTCCAGCCGCCATCCTTGGCCGAACCGTTGACGGTTGCCTATCACGATGCCTGCCATCTGGCGCATGCGCAACGGGTCACCAGCCAACCCCGTCGTCTATTGGCCGCGATTCCCAATGTGACATTGCGCGAAATTCCCGAAGGCGAGATCTGCTGCGGCTCGGCTGGCACCTACAACGTGGAGCAACCAGCGATTGCCCGCGAATTGGGTGAACGCAAAGCGCTGGCTGTTGCCTCAACTGGCGCGCAGGCGGTGGTGACCGGCAACATTGGTTGTATGATGCAAATCCAGACGCACTTACAGCTTCAGGGCAAGCCCTTGCCAATTTGGCACACCATGGAACTATTGGATAGAGCGTATGCAAACCAGCAGAAAGACTGAAGTCTTTACTACGGTTAAGAAAGCGAGGATCTGATGTCAAAGTTTGTGCGTGTCCAAACCGCGTTACGCGATCTGACGTTGATTAAACGATCGCTAGATGATCTAAAGATTGAGTATCAGGAAAATGCGCATTATGTCCATACCTGGAGCGGCTTCAAAGGTGAGGTGCCGCTGGTGATTACGCATAAGCGCATCCAATTTGGTCTGCGCCAGGCTACCGACGACACCTACGAAGTGATCGGCGATGACATGCAAATGAGCACCATCCGCAAGACCATGGACGGAGTGCAACAGCGCTACGCCTATCACAAAGTATTGGATGAAACGGCCAAGGCTGGCTTTGCATTGGTCGAAGAAAGTGTTGGCCGCGATCAGGTAATTCGTTTGACGGTACGGCGCTGGAATTGAGGAAGCTTCATGCAAAAACAAGAAATTGAAATCACGATTTTGCCCGATGGTCGGCTTGAATATACGATCAAAGGTGTCAAAGGCGGTGCTTGTGAAAGTATCAGCGCGCTGTTAGAGCAACTGGGTAAGGTCGAGGCTGCCAGCCACACGGGTGAATATTATGAGTATGGAACCGATAGCCATATCCACATCGGCAACCAGTGAGTTGTCACCCGGCGCAGTTGATTCGCAGGCGTGGCCCTTACTGCCGGTAGAGACGGAAATTTATATTTTGCCCGATGGCCGGGTGGTCGTGGCCGATTTGCCCGCGGAACTAGCGCCTTTGTTGGCCGCGTTGGGGATTGCCGATGGTATGCCCATGCTAGCAAACACGCTCACGCCTTTGCCCGCTGCCGAGCCGCTTGAGGTGACTACCGACGATGAGTGAGCTGTTGCACCTGAGCACAACTATCGGCCCCTCGGCCACCATTACGCAACTGTTTGAGCAACTCGAGCTGTTCAGTGACGGTGTACCGCCGACGCATACGCTCTTTATCCTGGGTCGCCCCACGTTGGCCGAAGGCAATCCGCTGCAACCAGCCCAGGATCAGCTATTGTTGATTGATCCACCGCTCAATGTGGCCGAGCGTTTTCGCTTGCCCAGTGATAGTGCTGTGCTCTTTACCGGGATCGCCAATGCGGTCAATTTGCCGCAAGTTCAGCCCGAGCCAGGTGGTGTTGCACACCTGCGGATTGGTCAGCACTATCTGGATCTCTATACCCAAAGCGGTAGTGCCGTAGTCTACCTACCCGCGCTTGGGATGATTTGTGGGGGTAGCTTTGGCAGTGATGCTACCCTGCCTGCGGTTGCCGCTCAATCCACTGGCCAACAGGAACTGGAGACGCTGCGTTTGCTGGCACAACTGGTGAAGCAACGCCGCTTTCAATTGTATATCCCACGTGTTGGCACCCTGATTGGAAATGCTATCGAGGTGATGGAACGACTTGCCGCCGATGTGGCCTATTTACACAGCATCCGGCGGGTTGTGTTGCCGATGGCGCAGCAGGGTGAACCCTTTACCCAGATCGAAGCCGTGGCGCAGTCGCTGCTGCCAACTACGCGCCAATCGCCGCTGTGTCAGGAGCAGCATTTCACCAATCTACGCCACATGTATGCGACGTAACGATTCAGGCATGGTTTTCACCCCTGGGAACGCCGCCAGGATGGCGGCAAGCGCATGATTGCTACCCTGGTCGGGAGCCCCTAGGCGCGTTCCCTGCTACACCTTCAACCATAGGCTAGCGCGCGTTAAAGGTCTGCCGAGACTTTCTATGTACCCACAAACAAGTTCCCTTGTTCTGTGCGTTCTGGATAGGGAATGCCCATGTGATTATAGGCGGCGCGCGTCGCGATGCGGCCACGTGGGGTGCGATCCAAAAAGCCCATTTGAAGCAAATAGGGTTCCACCACGTCCATAATGGTGTCGCCTTCTTCGCTGATGCTGGCCGCCAGCGTTTCGAGCCCAACGGGGCCACCGCCAAATTTTTCGATGATCGCCGATAACACCCTTCGATCCAGATCGTCCAATCCCAGCCAATCAATTTCCAACATACTCAACGCTTGCTCGGCCACACTCTGGGTGACGCGGCCATCGGCGCGCACTTCGGCATAATCGCGCACACGGCGCAACAAGCGCAACGCGATACGCGGCGTGCCGCGCGACCGACGCGCCACTTCTTGCGCGCCCGTCGCCTCGATCATGACCCCCAACAGCCCTGCCCCACGCGTGACAATTTCATGGAGCGCTTCTACCGTGTAGAAGTCGAAGCGTTCGACCACGCCAAAGCGCGCGCGCAGGGGGGAAGTCATCAAGGCTAGGCGCGTGGTAGCACCCACCACGGTAAACTTGGGCAGGGAAAGGCGAATATTGCGCGCTCCAGGCCCACTCCCCACCACAATATCCAGCGCGAAATCTTCCATGGCAGGATAGAGAATCTCTTCCACCGCCCGCCCCAGGCGATGAATCTCATCAATAAAGAGAATATCGCCTTTGCGCAAATTGGTGAGAATTGCCGCCAGATCGCCGGCTTTTTCAATGGCGGGTCCGGCCGTCACTTTCAGGTTGCCTTCCATTTCGTTGGCCAAGATATGACTTAACGTCGTCTTGCCCAGCCCAGGCGGACCGTAGAGTAGCACATGATCCAACGGCTCCCCGCGTTTGCGCGCCGCTTCGACCAGAATCCCGATTTTTTCGCGCAGGCGTTCCTGCCCGATCATCTCTTGTAGGGAACGGGGGCGTAGCGCATGGTCAACTTTTTGTTCGCTGCCCTGCGCTTCGCTTGCGATGATGCGCTCTGGATCGGCGCTTTTTTCAATTGGTTTGCGTCCATCGATGCTGCGTTCGTCAGCCATCTGCATCCTCACTCATCTTTGCCAACAACCGCGTGCGATTTTTCAAAAACGCAGTTTGCACGTTTGTTCTAATTGGATATATTATACCAGAATGTTCAGCAGTGTAGAAACAGCCGCGCTCGTTATCATATCTTCGCGATTTCTCCTAGGCGTGTAGCTTGACCTTTCCGCAAAAAACTGCTATAACCTGTGTCTAACTTTTTGCTACTTTATCTGATCGCCAAGTAAGGTCGTTGGATTGCTTGGCCCTATGGTATACTCATGCAGAAAATTTTTCTCCCATCAGGTGGAAAATGGGACACAATTTTCAAGGATTGGTTAATACGATACGTGCGCGATGAAACCTGCTGATGTGGGCAACCGCCGGCAAGGCTTGGCAGTATAGATTATTGGGGAAGAGGAGTTATTATGTCACAAGATGTGCCGGTGCAGGAAAAGCAACGTTTACTCGATGCCGAAAAACAAGTGATAGATGAACTCAGCCATTTGCGCGAGCTGATGCTCGACGAAGTGGATATTGATCCTGACGAAGGCGATGCTGAGATCACGGAGCGTGAGAAAAACGCCGCGTTAATCGCGGTGTTGGAAAATAAGCTGCAAGATGTTCAGGCTGCCTTGCGTTCGATTGAAAAAGGCAGTTATGGGACTTGCGCCCGCTGTGGCAAACTGATCGAGCCAGGTCGGCTCGAAGTGAAGCCCGACGCGACACTCTGCATCTCTTGCCAATCCGAAGTGGAACGTCTAAGCCGCCGTGGCCGCAACACGCGCCCGATTCAGTGGTAGCTGCATCGGTCTTCACCCTTTCTATCACCTGCAAATTCATCGGTAAGGAGCGAATCTGTGGCTGCCAATGTCTATCCGTCTGCTCATCCACTCGCCCAGCATAAGCTAACGCTATTGCGACGCAAGACGACTGAACCGAAAAAGTTTCGCGAGTTGGTCAGCGAACTATCTATGATGATGATCTATGAGGCAACGCAGGATTTGTCGCTGTTGCCGCAAGTGATCGAAACACCGCTGACCACCATGCGTACGGTAGAGCTTGGTGAAAAGGTGGGATTGGTGCCAATTTTGCGCGCCGGGCTGGGCATGGTCGAAGGGGCTTGGCGCTTGCTGCCCCAATCCGAGGTGTGGCATCTGGGGCTCTATCGCGACGAACGCACACTACAGCCGGTGGAATACTATAACAAATTACCGACCGATCCAACCGTGCAACTCTGTCTGCTGCTTGATCCTATGCTGGCGACGGGTGGTTCGGCAATTGCGGCTGTCGATGTCTTGAAGCGCTGGGGTGTAGAACGGATTAAGTTTGTCGGGTTGATCGCCTCGCCCGAAGGGGTGGTCGCGCTCCACGATAAACATCCGGATGTGGATATTCATGTCACAGCGGTGGACGAGCGGCTGACCAACAAAGATGATGAATTCCCCTCCGGCTATATCTGGCCGGGGCTGGGCGACGCCGGTGATCGGCAGTTTGGTACCGCGTAAATAATCAATAATCAACGACTAATTGATAATTGTTAATGGTGTACGCTCGTGTAACTTCATTAATAATTGTCAATTAGCTATTGATTATTGGTTATTCATTGTTCACTCTAAGGTTATGTCGCCGCGCCGACTCAAGTGCGCTTGGCCGTCGGCGTGATAGCTGCTGCGCACCAACGGTCCACTCTCTACCCATTTGAAGCCGCGCTGCAATCCTTCTTCTTTCAGTTGTTCAAATTCATCGGGTGTATAATAGCGTTCAATCGGCAGATGAAAACGGCTGGGCTGTAAGTACTGCCCCATCGTGAGGATGTCGATCTCATGGGCGCGCATGGCATCCATCACCTCTAGGATCTCATCAAAGCGTTCGCCCAACCCCAGCATAATCCCCGATTTGGTCAGCGCCAGCGGATCCAGCGCTTTGGCACGTTGCAACAGTTCCATGGTGCGCATGAATTTGGCCTGGGGTCGTACGGTCTTGTAGAGGCGCGGAACCGTTTCCGTGTTGTGATTCAAAATCTCGGGCTTGGCATCCATGACCATCTGGAGTGCGGTTTGATCGCCCTTGAAATCGGGAATCAACACTTCGATGGTGCAGCCGGGCACCAATTTGCGAATCCAGTGGATGCTTTCGGCAAAGACCCACGCCCCACCATCGGCCTGCTCGTCGCGATTGACGCTGGTGAGCACGGCATGTTTCAAGGCCATGGCCTGCACACTCTCGCCAACGCGCCGTGGTTCATCGGGATCCAGCACACTGGGACGGCCTGTTTTGATCTTGCAAAAACCACAACTGCGCGTACAGGTATCGCCCATCAACAGAAAAGTCGCTGTGCCGCGCCCCCAACATTCGCCAATGTTGGGACACATGGCTTCTTCGCAGACGGTATGCAAATGTTTGCCGCGGAAAAGGCCGCGTAGCTCCTGATACTTCGGGCTATCGGTGGCGCGCACGCGCAACCACGAAGGCCGTCGCCCCTTGGTCAATTGGCCGGGGGTACTGTTATCCGGTTGCAATGCCGGCGCGGGTTCGAGGGTGATCACGCCGTATTGATTTTGTGTCTTGGTTACTTCTTCGTTCATTGCTAAATTGCTCATGATTGCGCACCAAAATTGTTGCTGTTGCTAACCCCATATAGAGCCACAGTAAAACGGTCATGTGGGGATAAGTCATGTTAAACCAGTAGTGGTCAAAGATCCCACTGACGAGTGCGCCGGCAACGGCACCGGCCAATCCTAACAAAATTGCTTCGAGCCCGGGTGGATAGCCGCGCTGCCAAGAACGGGCAACCATGCCAAAGAACCCCACCATAATCGCCAGAAAGATCACCAATCCAACGATCCCCATATTTTCGGCAATGGTCAGATAGAGCATACTCACGCCGAGGTAGATATCAATGTCGGGCACACCCGTAAAGCCCACGCCAAAGATGGGATACCGACTGATCAAAATCAGCGCATCTTTGTATTCGCCAAAGCGCATTTGCGTAGCCAGATCTTGGCCCGTCAAGCCTTGTTGAAAGCGTGCCACATATTCCTGCGTCTGGGGCAGCAGCAGCAAAAGCAGCAAACCGACAATGCCCAAGGGGATCAGCTTTCTATATTTTAACACAGCTAGCAGCCCCACGGAGGTTGCCAAGCCTACTAATGCCGAGCGACTATAGGTTAAATAGAGTGCCAAACAGGCCGTTGCCAGCATGATAAAGGTCAACCAGCGTGGCCAAAGCGGGACACGCGCAAACAGTTGAGGTGCCAACAACCCTGCTACCAAAATCATCATGCCACCCAAGACATTGGGATCGACCGCAGTGCCAATCGCACGCATGATGCCGGCCGGGTCGTCTTCAATAAAGCGCAGCGCGCCGTAGCCGCCCGGATAATCAAAACGTACCAGTCGGTTGAGCACCCAAACCGTGGCTGCTTGGGGGATCACATAGAAGATGACCGCGATGGCCGCGCACGCCCAACCCGCCAATGTTACCCAGCGCACGACCCACACCAGCTCGGCTTCAGTGCGTACCGTGTTGATCGCCACAAAGAAAAGGCTGATGCCCAAGATAATTTCGCTAAAGCGGCGAATAAAGAAGCTGTTGGCGCTGCTATGCGTCAAGCCATAGACAAAGCTGAAAAGTGCCATCAAAATAAAAAGGCCGACCAGTATCCCCAATGGCGATGCAATAAAGTCGCGCTCCAAGCCGATGACGAGTTTGAGCACCCAAACAAAAAAAAGCGCGCCTAATGCCGCATCCAAAAAAGTCGGCTTAAAGCCAATACTAAAGGGCAGGCTGGCAAACGGTAACCCAAAGACGACGGCCACCAGCGCCACATAGCCCCAATGTGTGTCCGCCAAGATGAGGACGCCACCAATCAACGCCACCGCCGCCACCAACGCCAGCAGCGGCCCCGCCACACCCACAAACAAGCTGATCAGCGCGATCCCAATCAGCAACACCAAGCTCAAGGTGAGCCAGCGGGTGAGCCGGTTGGGCGAAAAAAAGAGTGATTGCAGGGTTTGAACAGCTGTCGCCATCTAGCGTGAACGCCTTTCGATGCTCATAAAAATCCTGTCCCATCCTTTAGGGTTGTGCTGGCATGGCTAGCAATGTGACCGCATCCGTCGCTTGCTCGGTTAAAATGCGTGGCATTCCTGCCTGCGCCGGGTCATACAAACCGGCGATCAATTGATACGGACCTGTGCTAAGGCGATTGGGTAGTAGTATACCATAAGTGGCAAGCGCAACCATCGTTGGCGCGTTTGGCGGTATCATCAGCGGTTGATCGGCCTGGGCAACCAAGTGGCCTGTGGCATCCAGTAGCTGGACAAAGACCTTTTCCTGGCCGGTCAACCGTGTACTGTCACCCTGCCAACCCAGGTGGATCGTCAATACATTGCCTGGTGACAACGTTGCTGGTTGGACGGCAAACTCCGTCAAGGTAACACCGTTGTCAAACAGCGTCTTGATTGGTGTAAGCACCGTGGGCGGTGCGCCATAGATCTGTAGCGGCCACACACCCACGGACAGCTCATGCACAAGCCGATAACTAGTGGCAAGGGCCGTAGCCGCGATATCCTGATCATCCCAATTCGGCGCAGGTTGCCGCGGCAGGAGAACACGCGTAACGCCTGCTGTCTGTAGCTGCTCAACGCTGGTATGTGCGCCGTCCCTATCTTGGGGTGCTGGCGGTAAGACCACATGCCCAACCGCGCCGGTGTAATAATACCAAAGCGTGGGATCGGGGAAATTCTGCGCAATGCGTACTTGCTCTGGTGGCAGATTGGCACTCAACTGTGCCAAAATGGTCGCCAATGTCCGCCAACCGCGTGTTTTGCTGTAGGCTGGATCGGTATAGTGCCGGCCAAGCGAAAGGCTCATCCCGCCCAGCACCAGTAAGATCGGCACGCTAACAAGGAAACGACGTGATAGGGCAATACGACCAGTTTTTGCGCTTGTGCGGCTATGGAGGATTGCTGCGATCAACAAATAGAAGGGCGGCGCGGCCGCGATCAGATAGCGTTCGTTGAAGATTGGGCGCGTCTGCGCGCTCCACCATGTGGCGAACAGGGGAACGCCCAAATAAAGCAACAAAAGCAGCAACGCGCGATGGCCATTCGGCCCAGACCGCGCCAACTGAATCATCCCCCAGATCAAGAGTAGACCAGCCAGCAGCGCCCACCAAAGTTGTTGCGGGCTTGGTATACTTTCCCCAACAAGCAAGACGCTGCCCGCACGGCGCAGCATCTCGGCTAGCCGGGGCGAATCGCCGTTGCCGTGGTAGCTGCTCAGCGTCGCGCTCACCCGCAGCAGCCAGGGTCCATAAAAAAAGACAATGGTGGTCGGTAAGACCAACCAATTGCTCAGCGTAAAGCGCAGGCGCGGCTGCCAGATGGTGCGCAACAGAATAAAAAGATTCTGCGCCACCACCACAAACGCACTGAAATAGTGAGTGTGAAGCGCCCACAAACTGATCAACACATAGGCAATCGCCCAGCGCCAATGTTGTCGCTGTAGCCACCCTATCATCAGCCACGTACTGGCCAGGGTGAGCGCCATGCTCATACTGTACATGCGTGCGTCCTGGCTATGCCAGATCGCGTAGGAACTGATTGCCAGCAACAAGGTCGCCAGCAAAGCGGCATTGGCCGTTAGGTTTAACGCCCGCGCCAAGCGCCAGAGCAATACGACCGCCAAAAGACCAAACCAGACGCTGGTAAAGCGTAGGGCAAATTCACTGTGGCCGCTCCACGCCAACCAATGATGTTGGATCATATAGCTGGCGACAGGGTGTGGTTCCTGCAGATCAATTGTGGCTTGGACCAGTTCATCGGTGGGGCGCAGGCTGAAAAAGTAGCCAAAGGTTTCATCGCCGCGCAACTCTTGATCGTCCAGCCGCCAGAGGCGTAAGCCCCAGCCTAGCAACACGATCACCAGCAGCAACATGCGCAGGCGCGTGCGACTCATGGTCTTGTGCTCCGCAGGCGTGTTGCCATGCGCCAGCCAATCAGCAACACCAGTAACCCAAGTGTGCCACCGCTAATCCACAAGCCCTGTTGGACACGCTGTGGCCAATAGATCAATTCAAAGCTGACTGCCCCCGGCGGTACCAGCACGCCAAGTAAGCTCAGATCGACACGGTAGGGTGTAAAGTTGGATAAACCGCCGGTAGCTTGGGTTGTTGCTTGCGACACGATATTGCGCACTTGCCAGCCCGGCAGCCAATTTTCGCTGAGGACGAGCAATCCGCCCGCTGCACTCTCCATTGTAACGCGCAGCTGACCGGCTTCGATGGACTCAATCTTGATTTGGCTGGATCCTGTGGGTAAGGTCAGCGGGTTGGCAAGTGTCTCTGGTGGCAGCAGCGCAATTTGCTCTACATCAAAGGTGTGGTCAGCCAGCAGCGCTACGGCATCTGTATCGGTTGCCGGTTGCAATTGCTGTACCAGCCACGCGCGTGGATTGGGTTCGACCAAGCGATGCAAATAGGTGCTGTCACTTGTCTGGGGAAATTCGGCTAGCAATTCACTGGCTTCAAACAGCTCGCGCCGCCAGGTGAGCACATGGGTTACGCCGGTCAACCGCCAGAGGCGATCCAGCGGGAAATTATCAAAAAGCGCGGCATAGCGCGCCAGGCGTAGCGGACTGCTGCCCCACACATCTTCGATCTGCTGGCGCATGCCGTAATCTTCGTAAATACGAAATTCGTTGTAGACGCGGCCTGGTAACCCAGTTGCCTGTGGCACGCCCTGACGTACCCCTTGCTCTACCGCTGCCATCTCTGGCGCGAGCATCGTTTTGCGCGCTGGGTCAACCCAATCCAGATTCGTGCTGATATTCGCCCCAAAAAGATTGAGCACAACCAGCCCGGCAATGATCCGCCCACGCCGCCGACTCCACGCTGGCCGTAGCAGCAGCACAATGAGCGCCATTGCTAGCAACATCGTCACCACAGCAATCAGCAGATAGTGCCATTGGCCTACCGCGCTCTGCCCCACCAATTGCCAGAGAATGCCGTAGCAGTAGGCGCCACCCGCCACCAGCACAGCGTAGAGTAGTGCCAGCCGGCGGCGCTCTAGATAAGTCAACGTGGGCAAGGCGGCCATCCCCGCGCCAATCAACACGCTGAGTCCCAACGCGACGAGCAAGGCTGCACGTTCTTGCCCGCGAAAGAGATTCCAGCCAGGCGCAACCCAATAGGCCAGCGGATAGAGAAAGCCATTGTCCCCATAAGCCAGCAGCAGTGCAATGAGCGCAAGGAAGCCAAAGAAAAGCGGGTAGCGATTGTACGGATCGGGCGTGGGCGTCCCTGGTTCGCGAGTCTCCCTGGTTGAGCGCCCAAAACCAATACCAGCGAGGGCCAAGCCCAAGCCAATTACCCCCACATAGATCGGCGAAAATTGAGTGAGCACACCAGGTAGCAGCAACTGCCACGTATCTTGCCACGCAAAGCCGCCGCTGACATAGGCATAATCGACATTGGCGCGCACACTCAACTCGCTAAATTCCAAGCTTGGCAATAGCTGGGCCGCGCTCAACCCGGTTGCCAGAACGAGAAACGCACCCAATCCAAACAATTGCGCAGTCAGCTTCGCACGCGGTGCAACCGATGGGTCATGGCGCGTGACACGTCCACGCATCAACAAAAAAAGTGCCCAGCCCGCAATCGTGTAGCTGATGTGCAGAAACGTTTGCGGGTGACCGGCCAGGAACGCCATGGCATAGGTTACGCCAGCCCCGATCCACCACCGCCAGCGCGTCGGTTCACGCATAGCCTGTAACAGCAAATAGAGCAGCAGTGGCAACCAGATTGCGCTGCGCAGGATCGCCAGTTGCAAGGGCGGATAGCCTGTGAGATAACCGGAAAAGGCAAACGCACACCCCGCGGTAAAGGCCGCTAGCCGCTGGCTAGTCAGGGCATGTACCAGCAAATAGACAAAATAGCCGGCCAGTGCCACCTGGATCACCGCTTCCAGTTGGAGAAAATAGAGGCGCTGGTCAACGGCTGTCCACGGCAAGGTTAAGCCTAGGACCAGGTTGCTCAGTGGATAGAAGACCGCAGCTTGTATATCGGCCAGAAACGGATGCCCGCTGTAGGTATAGGGATTCCAAAGCGGCAAACGTCCGGCGGCCAATGCTTGTTGCTGAAAGAGACTGAACGGCAAAAAGTGATGGGTAAAATCGCCATCGGGAAAGGTCGCCAGGCCGAGTAACAACGGCGCATAAAACAAGCTGGTCAGCGCAACGAAACCGAGGGCCGCCAGCCCATGTCCACGCCTTGGATTGGGCCGTACGCGCGCATTCACGGCGTAACCTCGATGGCACCTAGCTCAATATGATCCTTGCCATTGGGCAATTGCAACCGCTTGCCACCTTCGACTGCTGGATCATAGAGGCCTGCAATGAGTTGATAGACGCCGGGCACCAGGTTCGGCTCTAATTGCAACGCCACGCGTTCTACCTGGGTTGCGCCTACGGGCAATGTGGGAAAGGTACGATAGCCATGCATGGGCTGGGTATCGATCAGCGCTACGGCATAGCCATCGGCGGATAATAGTTGCACAAACCAATGGAGATTACTGGTAATAGGTTGTTCTAATTGAAAGGTGATTTCGATGGGCAGAATTGCGCCGGGGGGCACGCTAGCTGGCGCACGCGTTGCGATCATGGTGACCTGGGGCGTTGTATCCATGCCCAGCGAAATATCTAGGCGCGTGTTGACACCATTTTGCAGCAGGCGCAGCGGTGTTGCATAGCGTACCAGCCGGTAATCGCCAAACCAGCGATCTTCGGCTTCGTAGGCCACGTCGGTTAGCCAGCGCTCGATGCTATTCTCTGGATCATTGGCGGGCAACCCGGCTGTAATCACCCAAAGCCGCTCGCGCGATTGGAGCAAGCGCAGCAAGACTTGCTCGGCTTCCAGATGTTCCATGCTGGTGGCCGCATAGCCATAGATGGGCGGCAGCGTGCTGCACTCCCCAGGCATCCAATTCATCGGAATCTGATAGTAATAGGGCGCAATCGTCACAATCGCGTCGGTCGGTTGCAACTGGGGACAGAGATCGGCAATCACGGCGCGATAGCCCTCTCCCGGTGTGCCATAGTGGGGATCGGTGCCCGCTTGCCCCAGCCAAACGCCGATCAAGGTGACGGGAATCAAGGGAATCAAGCCAACCAGCAAACGACTGGTACTGCTGGATGTGCGCTCGGCACGACTTGCCTGATAGACATTGACCAACAGGATGCCCAATGTACCCAGCGCGGCGATGCCCACAAAGAGCGTTAAATAGTGGGTGGTGCCGTCGGCGCGCAGCCACGCTAGATTGGTATTGCCGCGGAAATTTTCGCGCAGCAACTGTAGCTGGCCGAATACTGGACTATACCACCAGTCGGCCAAATTTTGGGCGGGCGGCCCAAAGCGCAACGGATCTTCCCAATCAACGGGAAAGATCGAGCGCAGTTTGATTTCATAGTTGACATAGTTGACACTCACGGCCAACAGTTGCACCACCCCCGAAAGCAGCGCAAACCCGGCCAGTATCAAGCCACTCGCGCCAAAGCGGCTAAGAAGCGCGCTGGCACTGAAATAGGGGGCAGCCCTTGCTGGCTGCGGTTGGGTGAGTCGTTCGACGAGGGGCGCAAGGGTCAATACCCAAAAGGGTGTCAACGGTACCAGGAAGCGTGGTCCCCAAGCAAAACCACCCCACCACATCCACCAGCGACAATAGAGACCAACAAGCAGTAAACTGAGCGCCAGAATGACCAGCGCTTCGGCGCGATGCTGCCGGAAAAAGGCAGGGAAGAAAAGCAATGCGGCGATGAACAAGGGTGTATGCCAGAAAACACCGCGATAGGGGCTGATGAGCAATCCCCACAAGCCTTGTACAGCCGGTGTTGTAAAGCCCTCGCCACTTTCAAAGTGGTAGCCTGTATCAAAAAAGCTGCCAAAGCGCAGATAATTGTAGACCATCAGCAACAGACCTGCAGCCAACAAGGGCAACAAAAATCCAATGCCCGCGCGCAAGATGCGCCGGACGGTTACCAGCCGATTTTCGGCATTGTCTGGCAGGCTGGTAAGCACTCCGATCAAGCCATAGGCACCAAGCGCCAATAGGAGGATGGTGTGGGCGATGACCGTACTGATCGTCACAGCCGCGCCAATTCCGGCCAGCCACGTCCAGCCCAAACGGCCTGTGACACGGTAGGCGAGGATGCCATAAAAGACCAACAGTAAACTCAGAGCGCTGAGCGGTTCGCCAAAGAAATGGTTGGCATAGGGCCAGGCAATGGTGCATAGGCCAAAGAGCAACGCGATCACGATGCCTGTACGGTCGCCATAGCCCAGGCGTACAACCGTCAGCCAGAGCAAGCCCGCGGTGAAGGCTGTGATCAACCCGTTCCAGAGCAGGGTGCCTTGCACCAGGCCAATCTCAATGTTGAAGTGAGCCAATGCCTGTAACAAGAGATACCAAGGCACGGCCAGCACAGCAGGTGCCGGTCCTTTTTTGCTATAGACCTCGCCATCAGAAGCAAATGCGCCCAGCACTTCGCCAGGACTGTTCACCCACTGTGTCCAGGCAATCGCATTGGTATCGACATTGCCCCGCGTGGCAAGCGACTCCGTTACCGCAAAGAGACTGACCTCATCGACAATATGAAATTTGCCAGCACTGGTCAGCACATAGATCGAGCATAGCAAGGCCACCAATACCAGCAAGCCAAAGAAACGATTTGACATGAACCCTATAGTCCCAAAAAGCGCAATTTGAGCACAGCCCCTGTGTAGTCGCGAAAGATCGACCAGAAGCCGGTTTTGCTATCGCCATGCCGCCGCAGAATGTAAAAGACGGGCACTTCTAAAATTTTCCAATTTTTACGCCAGGCCACATAGAGCAGGCGAATAAAATAGTCGCCATAGCCATAGAAAATGTCGTCAAACATGGGGGCCAATTGAAAGAAACGTTCCCGGCGCACAGCAAAAAAACCACTGAGATTATCTTGGATCTGCGTCAGAAAGAGCAGGCGAATAAAGAAATTGTAGAGCAAACTCGCCCGATAGCGCCACTTATCTTCCATGCCGCCGCGCATGACAAAGCGACTGCCGATGACCAGATCGTAGTAGCGCAAGAGATCGATCATCTGGGGAATCATGGCCGGATCATGGTTGAAATCGGTATCCATTACCACCAAGGTGCGCCCCTGCGCACAGGCCAAGCCATCGCGGATCGCGTTCGCCAACCCTTTGTCCTTGGTGCGAACATGCAAGCGGACCAGCCCATTGCTGTGGGCCGTTGTGCCAACCACGTCGGCCGCGGCGAGATCAAGCGCATATTGTTGGGCGACCACTTGCGCTGTGCCATCGGGGCTGTTGTCATCCATGACCAACACTTCAAAGTTCCATTGCAGCGGCCCCAACTCGCGATCAATCGCATCGATCAGATCACAGATATTATCGCGTTCATTGTAGGTGGGGAGAATAATCGAGACATCTGGGCTAGCTAGGCTACTTGCGGATCGACCTGCTGGGGCTGGCTGTTGCACAATATCACTCATAAATCGCTCAATCTCGGTTCGTTGAAATCGCTTTATCGCCTGCCCAATGCGCGCAACGTGTCACAAATATAGCGCACCTGATCGTCGGTGAGCGAGGGCGCGCTGGGGAGATTCAACCCTTGCTGGCTCAGACGTAACGCCGTGGGGCTAGGCACGGTGCGGCGGTAGGGCGGCAGCGTGTCCAGCGGATGAAAGAAGGGTCGGCTGTCAATGTTGTGTTCGCGCAAGGCTAGAATCAACTCATCGCGCGTGAGCGGATAATTTTCATCGATCAACAGCGAATACATCCAATAGACATTCGTATAGCCAGATAATTCTACGGGCAAGGTTAGCCCCGGAACCTTACACAGCGCTGCTTGATAGCACTTGGCAATCGCGCGTTTGCGCGCAATAAATTCATCGATGCGCGTCATTTGCGCCACGCCAATCGCCGCCTGGAGATTGGTCATGCGATAGTTGAAGCCCACTTCATCATGCCAGTAGCGGCGTTCGGGCGGCATGGCATGATCGCGCAACATGCGACAGCGCGCGGCCAATCCGGCATCGTTGGTCGTCACCATGCCCCCTTCGCCTGTGGTGATGATCTTGTTGGCAAAAAAGCTGAAAGCGGCAACGTGCCCCAGATTGCCCGTGCGCTGCGTGCCCACTTGCGCGCCATGGGCTTCGGCGGCATCTTCAATCACCAACAAGCCATATCTTTCCGCGAGTGCGTTCAGCGCGGCCATCGGCGCGGGGTGGCCGTAGAGATGAACCGGCATGATCGCTTTGGTTCGGGGGGTGATCAGCGCTGCGACTGCGTCCGGATCAATGGCCCAGGTGTGGGGATCAACATCGGCAAAGACGGGCGTCGCCCCGGTGTAGTGTACTGCATTGGCCGAAGCGACAAAGGTTAGGGCGGGAACAATTACTTCATCGCCCGGCCCGATGCCCAGGGCGTGGATGGCTAAATGTAGGGCCGTGGTACCATTACTAACGCTGATGCCATGCGCCACGCCACAAAAGGCCGCAAAGGCTCCTTCAAATTCGCGAATATACTTGCCATTGCTGCTGATCCACCCGCTATGCACGGCATCAAGGACCGCCGCCTCTTCCCGTTCGCCAAGGGTTGGTTCATAGATCGGGATGAATTTCTCTGGGCGGGCAGATGTTTCGAGATCGAGAAAATCGACTATCAACAGCTTTGGTTTGTGCATTCCCTAACACCTACCCGTGACTATCAAATGGTTACTGGCGAATGATTGACAGAAAGTAACAGAACACGTTATTTTCCGAAACTGGCACAAATTGCATTCGATAGTCTACCCCACTCTCCTACCAGCGCCCAAATTGCTGATGATGATCAAATCGCAAGGCGTCAGCAATCCGTAGGTAGTTAAATTTCATCACCTGCTGCGCTGAATTCATTCAACACGAATTTAACGTTGTGGTAGTAGATAGGATGCGGTTGACAGGGGTGCCGCTCATACGCGCTGCGCCTTTATTCTGGTGCGGAAAGTATAACTCGTCCTAGCGGCACCTCGATCCCGGCGGGATTGCCGGCGTCATCGAATACCGTGAGCGGTTCTAGCGTCTCTGCATCATAGACCAGAAGCCGCAGCATATAGTCGCCTGCCGCGGCATCGTGCGGCAGTTCCAGCAGATAGACATTTAGCGGTTGATCGGTCAGGTCCCATTCGGCAGGCATCAGGTGGCGATCATTGAGTAGGCGTTCATCGCTTTGCGCCAGCCGATTATCGGCGCCATCGTAGAGGGCTACGCGCGCTTTGAATGGGCGATCGACCTGGCCGGTGGGGACACGTTGCCAGCGGATCACCACGGGCACTTTGGTGGCGGGGGCGATTAATTCGCTGGGGAGCGACAGGGCGACCGTTTCGACGGCGGCTCCCGGCAACGGGCCAAAGCGCAAGGCGAGCGGCGTCATGCTGGGGGCTAATGCAAAATTGGTGGGCGGCGTCAACTGCCACCAATCGACCGAATAGCCACGGAAATCGTGGCCATCGACGCGCGTGCCATATTTGTCCAGCAAAAAGCGCACGGCGTGGCGCGGATCGGTGTCGCTTTCAAACCATTGTACCCAGAAGACGCGCTGGGCTTGGCCAGCCCACGCTGCCAGTTGTTGATCGAGCGTATTAATATCCACAAAAAGATAGCGCGCTGGCGCGGCTTCGGGGCCGCTTGGGGTGGCGTTTGCCGCGATCGTGTAGCGCTGGTAGTAAAAACCAAAGGGATATTTTTGGTCCACCAAAATCAGGTCGTTGGGGCTGACCGTCGCGCGCAGCCAACCCGTCACGCCGGCAATATCCTCCCGGCCAAATCTGGAATCGTAGACATCGGCCTGAACAAGCGGCACTATGCCGACGGCCAGTAGAACCAATCCCGCCACCGTCAAAAGCCACCAGCGTCGGCCCCAGGCGGCCAGGGCCAATCCCAGCATGACATAGAGGGCCGGGGTGACAAAGCTGCTGTAGCGCACATTAAACGCACCGCGATCCAGCACCGCAATGTAGTAGAGGACAAGGCCACCCACCAGCCAAGCCAGCAGAAAGCTGTACTGGGTGTGGTGCGTGGCGAGTAGTGCGTCGCGGGTAGCCATAAGATGCAACAAGGTTCCCAGCAATACCAAGCCCAGTATCACCCAAAGCCAGTTGTTACCATTGCCGTTGAGCATCGCCGGATCAAAGGCATAGCCAGCAATATAGGCTTGCCAGTTTTGCCAGAGATAATCGCCCAGACTAGGAATGCCCAAGTTCGGATTGGCATAGCCAGGAATTTGGCGCAGCGCAATGGGCAGGATGGGCACAAGTAACAGTGACATGGCTATGCCAGAAAACAATACACTGCGCACCGCACGCCACCGTTTGGGCTGGCCAAGCGCTACCACGCCCCACCACACATACCAGGCTACCAAAATAAATACGGCGTTGTAATGGGTCAGCAGGGCCAGCGCCGAACAAAGCACAAAGGCGAGGTAATGTTGGATTTTGGATGTGGGTTGCGGACTTGCTGCTTGCCAATCGCCGGTGATTCTCAAAAGAAAATAGGCGGCAGCCAGCAGCAGCGCAAAGCCAACCGTGTACATGCGCGCTTCCTGGCTTTCGGCCAGCCAGAAGGGGGAGAAACCGGCGAGCGCAACGGCGCAGAGACCGGCCACTGGTGTGCCAAAGCGCTGGCCCAGTGGATAGAGGCATACGGTCGCAATCATCGCCGCGACGACACTGAAGAGCCGCGCCCCAAAGGCAAGCAGGATTGGCTCTGTCAGTGTATGCAAGTTGAGCGCACGCAGCCACCAATGTAAGAGCCAAAAGTAAACTGGCGGATGAATATCCAGTTCTGGCGCTGTGGCAATCTGGGCGAAGGGACGGAGGGCAACATCAATATTGCGCGCTTCGTCCCACCAAATGTTTTGTAATGTTAGCGCGTGCAGGCGCAGCGCAAAGATGCTTAGTAGCAGTAACAACAGCAATAGCCGTTGGCCCGCTTTCGATGGCAAAAGAGATGACATGGATTAGGCTTTGGTGAGTGGATAGTCGGGATTCACCCACTCGATCAGGGTGGCCCAGTTGTCAGAGGCAGAATCTTCGAGGTAATTTTCGATCAGGCCACGCACGCGGAAGCCATTGCGCAATTGAAAGGAAAGGGTGGCATCCTGCAATTCGCCTACCACCACGCGATCCACATACTCCTGCACCGCTAATTTTCCTTTATAAGCCGCATAGCCAGGAATTAGCCCGCCGCCGACAATTCCTCGGCGACCATAGCGGCGCACCAGATCCTGGCGTACGCCATAGATGCGTTTACCAATGCCATGCCCGCGGTACGCTGGGTGGACACTGATATCGGCACCGTAATAGTATGCGCCGTTTGGATCATGGCGCGTAAAGTAGAAACCGTCACAGATCGCTTTGAAGCTGTGGTTTGGGTGGGCAAAGTCAAAATCAATCCAAAAGCCAGAACCTTGGCCGATGACCCGTTCTCCGTCCAATGCTACAATTTGCCCCTCGGCAAAGATGCGATATTGGCTGGCAAAGTGGGCCACATTCATCAATTCATGATCGCCCAGCGTCGGGTAACAGGCGCGCTGCAACTGCTCTAGTTGAGTGAAGTGTGCGGGCTGGATAGTCGTAAGCGTGATGGTCATTGTTCACTTGTCATTGTTCACTTGTCATTGTTCACTTGTCATTGGTCATTAGCCATTGAATATTGATGATTGGTAACGATTACGCCAACGTTACATTTCATCACCTGTTGCGCTGAATGAATTCAGCGCCTGGGATAGAAAACGTGTTTAAACACGTTTCCCGTCGCAGGTGTTGAATTCATTCAACACGAATTTAACATTGTCGTAATCGTTACGATGATTGTATATGTTTCTTGCAAATCATCAATCGCTACTCATAAAACCTAGCGCATACTCTTGCCAAAGTTGGTGCCGCTGGCAATGTTCTTGCGGCGGCTAAAGGCTTTGGCATCGGTGTAGGGGTGGATGATCACGTTGCGGCCAATTGTCAGATTTTCGGGCAAGGTCGTGCCTTTGCCCACCACAGTCAATCCGGTATTGAGCTGTTCGGGCAATTCTTTATTGGGTGTATTGTCATCGCCGGAGCCGACCAAGGTATTTTGGCCGACGGTGACACCTTTGTCAATGATTGCACGATCAATCACCGCGCCACTCTCGATCACAGTATCGCTCAGAATAATGCTGTTGCGCACAATTGCACCCTCGGCAATATAGACGCCGGGCGAAAGCACACTGCGCTCGACCGCGCCATTGACTTGGCAGCCATTCGAGAGGAGATTGCCGCCGACTTGGGCGTTGGGGCCAATCTTGGCTGGGGCGCGCTCTTCGCTGCGCGTATGGACAATCCATTCGGGATTATAGAGATCCAGCGCCGGTTCTTCGGCCAGCAAACTCATATTGGCTTCCCAATAGGCCTGCACCGTGCCCACATCGGCCCAATAACCGGGAAAAGTGTAGCCGTATAAGGCGCGATCGCTCTCGACCATAGCGGGCAGCACATGCCGCCCAAAGTCAACATAATTTTCATTCTGTAGCAGTTCGTTCAGCACCGATTTGCGGAAGATATAAATGCCCATAGAGGCCATCGTCTCGCGCGCCCGTCGTGGTTTCTCTTGGAAATCCAAGATGCGATCGTCGCTACTCAGCGAGACGATGCCATAGCGATGCGTTTCGTAGATGTTGACACGCCGCACCCCGACGGTGGCATCAGCCCCGCTTTGGATATGCTGGCGCAACATGGGGCGGTAGTCCATCAGATAGATATGGTCGCCGGCCAGAATTAAGACATGTTCTTCGGGTTGGCGCTCAACAAAATCCAGATTGCGCCGCACGGCGTCGGCATTGCCCTGTTGCCAGTCGCCCAGTGGCCCGCCGCGATAGGGTTGGAGCAAGCGCAAGCCACCGCTGGCCCGATCCAGATCCCACGGTTTACCAATGCCAATGTGATTGTTCAGACTTTGGGGCCGATATTGGGTCAGAATCGAGACATTGTAGATTTCACTGTTGACACAGTTGCTCAGGGGAAAGTCGATCAGACGGAATTTGCCGCCAAAGGGTACAGCCGGTTCGGAGCGTACTTCGGTCAACACACTCAAACTTTCGCTGGAGCCGCCGCCCATGATAATTGCAAACGCTTGCGCCATGGTTTACCTCGCGAGTAATGATGTTGAGAGAATCAGAGAAGATAGGCTAAACGGTTTTGCCATCGGCAACCAGTTTGTCTGCCGGATAATCCCCTTCCTCGCGCCCGCTGTTGATCAGCACATTGCGGCCAATGTGGGCGCGTTCGGGAATATAGGCATTTTTGCCCACGACGGTGATGCCGGCAAAGAGTCTGTCCGGCATCAGTTGATTGGCCGTTGCTTCATCCCCCGTACCGACCACTGCGCCTGCGCCAATCACCGCCTGCTTGTCGATCACCACTTTGTCCAACAACGCACCAGGACCAATCCAGGTATCGTTCATGACCACACTATCTTTGACCACCGCGCCAGGGCTGACATAAACACCCGGGCTGAGGATGCTATTCGTCACCAAGCCACGCACAATACAACCGTTGGAGATCATACTGCTGACAATCTTGGCTTGTGGGCCAATCTTGGCCGCAGGTCGCTCTTCGGACTTGGTATGGATCGGCCAATGGTCCGAATAGAGATCCAGCGCTGGATTGGGCTGAAGCAGCGCCAGGTTGGTGGACCAATACGAGTCGATGGTCCCGACATCGACCCAATAGCCTTCATATTTGTAGGCGAAGACATTGTCGCCCGCGGCAAGCATGGCCGGAATCACATGTTGACCAAAGTCCAGACGTGGGGTCTCCGGGCTGTTTTCGTTGAGCCGTTTTTGCAAGCTGTGGGTATTGAAAATATAAATGCCCATGGACGCCAGATTGCCTTTGTCGCGATCTTTGGGCTTTTCGTGGAATTGTACGATGCGCTGATCGTCATCCACCTGCATGATCCCAAAGCGATGGGTCTCTTCCAACGGCACAGGCATGACAGCAATTGTCAGGTCGGCACCCCGTTGGCGGTGATAGTCGATCATCGGTTGGTAATCCATTTTGTAAATGTGATCACCCGATAGCACCAAAACGGTATCGGCGCGGTTATCCTCGATAAAATTCATATTCTGGGCAATCGCGTCGGCGGTGCCACCATACCATTGGCGGCCCTGGCGCCCCTGATAGGGATGCAGCATACGCACGCCGCCGCGGCTGCGATCCAAATCCCACGGCTTGCCAATGCCAATATGTTCATTCAAACTGTGCGGCAGGTATTGGGTCAGCACCCCGATGGTGTAGATGCCGCTATTGACACAATTGCTGAGGGTAAAGTCGATAATGCGGAATTTCCCAGCAAAAGGAACAGCTGGCTTGGCCCGCTCTTCAGAGAGCACGGTCAGGCGTGTACCGGCACCGCCAGCCAGAAGCATTGCGATCGTCTTGTATGAGGACATAGGCACTCTTCGTTTCGGTAGGCAGGTTGGGCGCGCACTGCGCTGCAATCGACAAAAGGAAAGCTCGCCGATGTTGCGACGCCATAGGCGCTACAAAGGATTCACAAGGAATATTTGGTAAATGACTTGGGTCGGGTACATTGGTGTTGCGAATATAGTAACGCAAAGTAGAAAAATCTTCAACTGTACTATGTGGCTGGGGTGCATTGCGCTTTGGGGTGAATTATAGAACGGGCGAACAACGTGTGCCGAGGACGAGTGGGGTGCAGTTTGTCAAAGCGGTTTGGTCGTCGCTCGTCCCCGGCACACTTCCCCAAAACTGGAGTATACCCCCATGTGGCTAATGTGAAGACTACAGCAAAGACTACAGCAAAGACTACAGCAAAGACTACAGAAGTATGACCTAAATGCCGGTAATTGTGCGCAGATTCAAGCAATTGTGGGCCGACAGGCCCCAAATTGTTTGAATTTGCCAGAACGAATAAAAATCGACCATAAGAATAGTTTTGCGAAATACCCCGATCTTGGTATAATTCCTGATTGCGAATGCGATTATACTCCGGTTTTCAAACAATTGGGGTTCAGCTGGATCTCAGGGGGTTGACATCGGTTCAAACCGATGTCTGCTACAACAAACCGGTTTAAACCGGTTTCGTGTGCCAGCCACCAGTTTCAACGGGTGGTGTCAACCCCCTGCATTCCCAATGAGCCACAATTGGTTTTTCTGCCGAGAGAATAGAAAAATATTTTGTTTCATAATTAGGAGGGAAGCGTGCTACAACGCCAAACCCAAACTGCGACTTTCTGGCGCGATCAGTTTGAAGTGACGCCAGAAGATACTGAATTTTTGTATAATTTATTGTTAGACACACAAGCGCCGCAAACCCTTACGCAATTGGCTTCTGCGCTGATTGAAGAGTATCTGCGCCGTGAAGAAACAAAGATCCGCTCGGAACTTGCCAAGGGCGCGGTTTATCTCCCCAAGGATCACTATACAGTGGGCCAAAAGGTTGTCTTTCCAGCCCTAGACTTTACTGTGGGCGAAGTCGTGAGTTTGCGCGAAGGACAAAACCCAGAATTTGGTAATTTTGAAGTTATCAAAGTTCAGTTTGTGGATCTCGCCCGTGAATTTGCCGCCAATTTGTCTCGCCATCGGCTGAACCAAGGCAATGGCAATAACCCCCTAGACCAAGACTCACTCTTGTCCACAGTTGAAATCTATTCGCTCTATCAAGAAGAAATCAATGATAGTATTCTCTATGCGTTGGAAGAGGGCGAACGCAGCAGCGCTTTTGTAGAAGTTGACAATACGTGGTTGTTAGCCGACATGTTGGCCGAAATCCACATTGGCTATCTCAACATTGCCGAAGCGATGATCGAAGTGCAGACTAAGCCGCTGCGCACCAATCAGCTCCTCAACGAAGTGGATTTGGGCAGCACCATCAGCCCGGTGATGCGTTCGATTAGCCTGGATTATGCGCTGGGGCAGGATCCACGCTTTGATCGGGTAAGCAGTAATGGTGATAATTTATGGTATCTGCGCCGTTTAGAACCCGAACCGGTGCTTACCGTTCCGGCGCTCTTAAAATATGCACCATTGCCCTACAATCGTGCCCTGCTCAGTGTAGAGTTGCTGCAAATTGAGTGGGAACTAGACGACGAGTGGGGGGAAAGTGGGCTGAGCAGCGAGATTCCGCGGATCGTGCCCACGATCACGATCACGCTGACCTACCCGCACTGGCGCTATGGCACATTGCCGCTCAATGGGCGCACGGTGAATTTCTTCCCCGTGTCGCAACGGGGAAAGTCGATGGTCACGCTGGTGGATGGCCGTTGGGGTACACGTTACACCGGCTGGGTGGTGCATGAAGGGCGCTATGTCTATGGCCTTAACAAATGGATCGAGGATCACGCGTTGCCGGTAGGGGCCTATATTACGCTGGAACGGACCAACAACGCGAATGAGATCATCGTCGATTATCGCACCCGCCGCGCCAAACGCGAATGGGCACGCATTGCGACGGCGGATCCGGAACATCAAGCCCTGCGTTTTGAGATGAATAAGCTCCAAGTCGCTTGCGAATATGATGAATATATGATTGTCGCCGAGGCTGATCGGGGATCGATCGAGCAGTTGCGCAACCAGGTGCAGAACAATGATCCAGGCTTGATCTTGATTGTGGAACAGATGGTGTTGGAACTGATTAAGCTGAATCCGCAAGGCACTGTTCACGCCAAGAGCGTCTATAGCGCGGTCAACATGTTGCGCCGTTGTCCCCCAGGGCCGGTCTTCTACGCGCTGATCAGCAATCGCAAGTTCCGGGATGTCGGCAATGGATTCTTTGCGTTAGCGTAATGTAGGGCCATTGTGCGAATGATGACGGGCTGTGCTGTACCACAATTCGTGATCAATGTTCGTGATCAATGGCTGTAACTAGGGAGATTCTGCATGACACAAACTTTATTACGCCATAAACTGGCTCGTTTCCGACCTTCGCCCGATACCAAGTTTCACATTGACTATGAGTGGTGGGAGATCAATAATCGCAACTTTCGCCTCTATTTGCGCGATCAACTTTGCGACGAATGTCGCAAGCGCTTTAGCAATCACCTGAATACAGAAAATGTCGATTGGGTTGATCCAGACACTGGGGAAGTGCGTCAGACCGACGCGCTGCGTGAATGTCTGCGCACCCGTTGCGCCAACGATCCTGAATATATCAACGAACGCTTGCCGCTGGTTGCCGCCTGTTTTCGGATCTTCCTGGCCAACAACAATACACCGCTCTCTTCCAATGAATTAAACCAATTGCTGCCCTGGAAAGGCCCGGATACGATTCTCAAGGTGCTGAGCAGTAACCAAAACTACCTGGGCATTCGACCCGCATAATTGGGTTTGTCAGTCAATCGGCTACGGCATGTTACGCACCAGCGGCGGCCAGCAAGGATGCTGGCGTTCCCAGGAGAGCGTTCGTGACATGAGAATCTAAATCTACCAAAACTGCCGAGGGCGCAAGCCCTCGGCAGTTTTGTATTACCGCCCCGGCTGTGAAGCACAAGTGGCTGGAATCAGGGCACAGCTTTGATCAGGCAGGGGCGCAGCCTCTACCATAAGCGGACCGAGGAGTAGTTCATTGTCATTGCCGTGCGCTGTCGCCTGTTGCAGTGGCAGCCGTGCGCCGGTAGCTGGCTCATAGAGGCCGACGGCTAGGGTAATGGGCATACCAACCACGGCCGTTGACGGAATTTCAAGCGCGCGCCATTCTGTGAGCGCTGGTGTTATCTCGCCGCTGGTTGGCGCTGCCGCCATCTGAAAGAAACGCGGTGGGCCGTCGGCCTGGGTCACGGTTGCTCCAGCCTGGCGCACATGCACAAAGGCTGCCAGATTGGGTGGCCAATCTATCAACGTGTTGCCACTCCAGGCCAGCTCTAGATAGAGCGTTGCGCCGGGTGTAATGGACGGTGGTGACCAGAGCGTAAGCGTCAACGATTGGTCTTGCAACAGAAAGTTTCCTCGCGCGGTTACTTGCATCTCACGCTGCGCTGATTGATTTTGTGCGCTGGCGGTTGCTACAAGCGGGTGTACCTGTCCCTCCCGGTTGCGTTCAAATAGGGATACCAGTGTTGGCTCGCCCTCTTCCGATGTGACGCGCACACCCCACTGGGTTGGCAGGGACATGGGCAATGTCTGCAAACAAATGGTTTCGCCCGCTTGCCACTGGGCTGGTGGAACCCATAGCAAGGCGGGCGGTGCAGCCGCAGACATGGCATAACGGACCTCGCCCGCGGGTGTCACAAGCTCCAGTTGGGGCGTAAACGGTGCCGCGGCAAATGCCGGGCCAACCGTCCAACAGGCGTTGACGATGGTCTGCCGCCAGCGTGGCCAATCGATTGCCTGCGCACCCGCAAAAAGCAGCGTGGCAGCGGTCGGCGGTACTATGGGGCTTGGTGCGCTGCGGGCAAAGTTATAAAAGGCATCTGGAATCTGTTTCATGTCTAGCCCATGGCGCAATAGCAGAAAACCATCGACCCCATCGACGACGCCCCACGCGCCAGCCAGCAGCGTTTCGACGGCCCCCTTGACATCGCCGGGGGCCATGTCGGTGTTGGTGGTCACATCCAGCAGTGCCCAGTCGGCTTGACCAGCTTCGCCCAATTCGGGCAATCCCATAGGAAATTGATAGACATAGCGCCGGTGGCTGACATGGGGATGGACGGCTGCCGTGGCCGTCACCGCGGCGTCTGGTGGAATCTGCGCCACAAAGTGAGCTAACAGGCGGTGGTGTGCCGTAATCGGTGTGGGATCGTAACGGGCGGCCAGTGGGCCACGCCCGGCTTCCAGATAGGCCAGGGTGCCCCACACCAAAATCCAAAGCGTACAGATCCAGGCGATCAGCGGGCGCAATGCCGTGCGCGCGTTGGTAAAGAGCGACGCCAAGGTCATCGTGCCAATGCTCGCCGCGGCCATGTGTTGATAGCTCGCCGAACCGCCAGCCGTATAACGTCCAATTGCGCGCCAAAGCCGCCCTAGACCATAGGCCGCGCTGGTAGCAAAATAGGGGACGAGGGGCGCGCTATAGTGAAATTCACCATAATATTGGGCTGGGTACGCGCTCAGTAAATTGGCCAATAACAGCGGCAATGATAGCAGAATGATCTCCGGCGCGAACAGGCTCAAGAGACCAAACGGAGCCAACAAGCCCCACAGATAGCGCACGCGGATTGGCTCGGTTGCCAGCTGCCAAACGCGCCCAGGCTGGGTGAAAAAGCTCTGGAGAATATCGGCGGGCGAATCGCCCAGCGCACCATAGCGCCCAAAATAGACACTCTCCGCCGAATCATAGACCTGCACTGCATGGGCCGGCACGATGACAAAGGTGGCGAGATAGAACCAAGCTAAGACGGCAAGGGTAACCAACAAGCTGATCGATAGCGGAAAAAGTTTGGATTTTAGATGGCTGATTTTGGCAGGCGTGAAGGCTGCTGTAACCACCCAAATTTGCCACACACCCAGGCCAGCCGCTACGAGTGCCATTTCCTCTTTGACCGCGGCGACCAGCAGCGTCGCCACGACAAATTGCCAGAGCCGCCTCGTTTCAATCGCCCAGAATGCCCACAGAATCAGCGGCACGGCTAGTGGCGCGGCATGAAATTCGCTAAGCACGGCAGATTGAAGCTGCGGCGCGAGCAGATAGGCAATCGCCAATGCAAGGGCCATCGGTCGCGTCATCTGGCGCAACGGCTCCATCTGCCAGATTTGCGTGCGCTCACGCGTGGAGAGGAGCTTATCCAGCCGCAACAGCGCAATCGCATAGAGCGGCCAAGCGCCAATCGCCACAAAAATAACCTGGAGCAGCAGCAAGGCGCGCACATCATTCCATAACCAGAGAAGCGGGCTGACCAACGCCAGGATCGGCTCTACATGGTCGGTCATGCGCGTAGCCACAAAGCCATTGTCGGTCATTTCGACAAAGCGGCCACGGCTACTGTTCCAGACAGCCTGATCAATCTGGCCCAAGTCGGCCTTGTGTGTGCGCATACCCAGGTGCTGATCAAAAGCGAGGCCGGTGAAAATAATGATATAGAAGATGATCGCTAGCAGTAGCAAGATCTGATAGCGGTCAATGGACGGGTGGCGCGTGGCAGGTGGCGTGGACATAGGCGCTGGCGTTAGCGGCCAAGGGCATTGGTGGCGACTTGGCAGACCAGCTGTGCCTGGTCATCGGTGAGTTGTGGATACATGGGCAAGGAGACAATTTCCTGTAAAAGCTGTTCTGTATGGGGCATCCCATGGCAGATAATGTTGCCTTGTTGATATGCTGGCTGTTGATGCACGGCTGCCGGATAATGCAGGGCAGTTGCCACACCTTGGCTCTGCATTGCTTGACGGAAGCGCTCGCGTTCCGCGACGCGAATCACGTAAAGATGATAAACATGCTGACAGCCTGCCTCTTCGCCGGGTTTACCCACAGCCGCGGGCAGATGGGCGGCATACAAGCCGGCAATGTGGCGGCGGGCCTCGTTCCAGGCATTCAAATAGCCGAGCTTGACACGCAGCACTGCCGCCTGTAATTCATCGAGACGACTGTTCATGCCTTCGCTTTGCGAGATATAGCGCGCCCGAGGTGTCCACCCATATTCGCGCAGACTGCGTACGCGCGCCATCAACGCTGCGTCGCGGCCCACCACGGCCCCACCATCGCCGAGCGCACCCAGGTTCTTGGTGGGATAGAAGGAGAAGCAACCCAAATCGCCCAGCGTCCCCACCGTTTGTCCGTTGTAGCGCGCGCCATGGGCTTGCGCACAGTCCTCAATCAGCAGAATTCCACGGCGAGTCGCCAGCGCGCGCAATTCGTCCATGGCTGCCGGATGTCCATACAGATGCACAGGAATGATCGCCTTGGTGCGTGCGGTAATTGCCGCTTCTGCCGCTGTCGGTGACATGGTATAGGTGACCGGATCAATATCGACGAGCACGGGCATTGCCCCGGCTAGGCGAATGGCGGCGACGGTTGCCACAGCCGTGTGCGAAACGGTAATCACCTCATCGCCCGGTCCTATCTCACAGGCGCGCAACGCCAGATGCAGAGCATCGGTACCCGAGTTCACCGCAACGCAAGTAAGCGGCGCTGTCGTTGCTTGCCCCGGTTGCGCGAGATAGTGGGCAAACTCGGCTTCAAAGGCGGCGACTTCCTTGCCCAAGATGTACCAGCCGCTTGCCAGCACGCGCGCCACGGCAGCATCCAGTTCCGGTTTGAGCGCACTATATTGGGCGTGTAGGTCAATGATCGGAATCGGTGACATAAGCAGTGCGTAAACGTTTTCTTATTGAAGATTAAAAGCCTGGATCCCAAATGTCGGCTAAAGTGAGCACGAAACCGGGCGCAATCGGCTCGCCGCTGATCTGATCTGGATCCTGTAGGTATTCCGGTTCAGTATCAGGACGATAGATGTAGACATCGTGAGTTTCCGGTACTAGCAACCAACCCAATTGCGCACCGTTCGCCCTGTATTCTTGCATTTTATCCTGTAAATCGGCGACCTCGTCGGTGGGCGAGCGCAGTTCAATCACGAAATCTGGACAAAGAGGCAGAAATTTTTGCTTCTGGCGCGGCGATAAGCTTGTCAACCGTTCACGCGCAACCCATGCACCGTCGGGCGAACGAGTCGCGCCATTTGGCAAGATGAAGCCGGTTGAGGAATCAAAGGCCACACCGCGCTTGTTGCGCTTGGCCCAACTGCGCAATGCAAGCGTCAGTTCGGCATTACGACTACCCGTTTCTCCACCTGCCGGGGACATGATGACTACCTTTCCGGTTGCCGTACGTTCGATGCGTAGCTCGCGATTGATCTGGCAAAATTCAAAAAACTGGTCATCGTCCATCTGGATCACTGGATCAAATTGGACTTCCAATCGCGGTAAGGTTCTCACCAACTCTGGCTGTGTAGTTTCTGGTTGGGTCAAGATACTCATTTTGTCACTCCTTACGCTGTCAACCGTCGCACCTGTGCTTACCAATAGTGCTGGCCATGTTGCTGATAATAGGCGATGGTCTGCTGCAATCCACTGCGCAAAGTGGTCTGTGGTTGCCAACCAAGGGCTGCTTCTATTTTAGCATAACTTGAATAAACATCGCCGATATCGATCTTCTTGCGATCTTCCGGCCAGGGAACGGTCGCGACACTGCCTTGACCGGCGAGTTCCACAATCAAATGCGCGAGATCGTACAGGCTGATCGGATGCAATCCACCTAGATTGTACACCTGGCCATTGGCTGCATCCTGGGCCCCGACGCGCAAAAAGGCATCCACCACATCATCGACAAAGGTCAGATCGCGCTGCTGCTGGCCGTCGCCATACAATTGGATCGGTTTGCCCTCGACTGCCAGCCGCACAAACCAGCCAATAAAGCCTTGGCGGTTGTGGCGCATCAGTTGACGCGGGCCATAGGTATTGGTCAGGCGCAACGAACTGGTGCGCAGCCCATAGGCATTATGATAGACAATGTGATACCACTCCCCAGCCAGTTTGTTAACCCCGTTGACATCGGTGGGGTGTTGCAGGTGATTTTCATCTAAGGGCAGATAGTGGGGCTTGCCATATTGTTGGCGCGTGCCGGCATAAACGACCTTGATCGCCGGGTTTTCATGGCGGCACGCTTCCAGGATCGAAAGTTGGGCGCGCGCGTTGATCTCCAGATCGGCAATCGGATCGGTCATCGAGTCAATGTGGCTCACCTGGCCGGCCAGATTAAAAAGCACTTCTTGGCCCTGCACCAGCGCGCGCATGGAGTAGGGATCGCGCACATCGGCAATGTTGATGTGCAGGCGGTCGGCATAGCCCGCCAAATTAAAACGGTTGCCGCCATAGTCGGGGATCAGCGAGTCTACCAGGGTGACATTAGCACCCAGATCAACCAGGCGGCGCGCCAGATTGGCCCCAATAAAGCCCAGGCCACCGGTGATCAGGGTCGTACGCTTGTGATAAAAGTCGAGATAAGTCATAGCCATGATTGTACACGATGCTGTGCGAAACTGTGTTGTTGTCGGGACCTCGCACCAACCGAAATGCGTTTGAGACCCATTGACTTACAAAGAATTTGGCAAAAATGTCCATAATCCGTTACAGTGTATACTTTGCAATTCATCCCAGGTACTTGATTTTGAACAATTTTGCTTGTGCGCTAGGCCAATGTCCGAGTATACACTACTTGTCGCTGGGGCAAAAGTCTGGGGCAAAAGCGCCCAGTAATTGATTAAAAGGATATTCGCTGACAGTATTTGGGCTGATTTTACTCTAAACAGGGGATCGTTAGCATATTTATTATTCGAGCGTGATAACTATAGACGTTATTATAGACATTATTGATTATACACCTAAGTAATTATGACAAAATTAGTAATTGTAGAATCGCCGACCAAAGCACGGACAATTCGTAACTTTTTACCCAAAGAATATCATGTCGAAGCCAGCATGGGGCATATTCGCGATCTGCCCGCATCGGCAGCCGAAGTGCCCGCCGCGTACAAGGGTGAACCTTGGTCGCGCCTGGGGGTCAATGTGCAGGATGACTTTGACCCGCTCTATGTTGTGCCGTCGAGTAAGAAGAAACTGGTGGCCGAGCTACGCCGCCATCTTGCCGATGCCGACGAACTGATTCTGGCGACAGACGAAGACCGCGAAGGCGAGAGTATCGGCTGGCATTTGCACGAAGTGCTCAAGCCCAAGGTGCCCGTGCGGCGTATGGTCTTCCACGAGATCACGCGCGAGGCGATCCAGCAGGCGTTGCGCGAAACACGCGTCATTGATCAGAGCTTGGTGCGTGCCCAAGAGACGCGGCGCATTTTGGATCGCTTGGTCGGCTACACCGTTTCGCCGCTGCTCTGGAAAAAGATTGCGCCCAAGCTCTCGGCGGGGAGAGTGCAAAGCGTTTCGGTGCGCCTGCTCGTCATACGCGAGCGCGAACGGCGCGCTTTTCGCTCGGGCCAATATTGGGACTTAAAAGCCCAACTGAATAAGCGCCCCGACCAGCCTGATCACCGCTTTGAGGCGGAATTGATTTCGGTGGGCGGGATGCGCGTGGCCAGTGGTCGCGACTTTGACGAAAATACGGGCCAAGTCGCCAACCTGAAGAATGTGTTGCTGCTCAATCAGCAAGAGGCCGAGGCGTTGCGGGCCCGTGTGCTGAATGGCCTGTGGCGGGTCGCCGAGTTGGAAGAACGCGAGGCTATGCGTTCGCCTGCGCCGCCCTTTACCACCAGTACGCTACAACAAGAAGCCAATCGCAAGTTGAGCATGGGGGCCAAAGAGACCATGCGCGTGGCCCAATCGCTCTATGAAAATGGCTACATCACCTACATGCGTACCGACTCGGTGAACCTGAGCGATCAAGCACTTAACGCCGCGCGGCGGCGGGTCACCGAACTCTACGGTGAACAATATCTCAGCGAGAAGCCGCGCCGCTACGCCAGCAAGACCAAGAATGCCCAGGAAGCCCACGAAGCAATTCGCCCGGCCGGTGATCGCATGTTGCCCGTTGATGAGTTGCGCCTGAGTGGCGATGAACGGCGTCTCTATGATCTGATCTGGAAACGCACCGTGGCAACCCAGATGGCGAATGCGCGACTGCGCTTTACGACAGCCACGATTGCGGTTGAGGATGCTTTATTCCGTGCCAGTGGCCGCACCGTGCTTTTTGCCGGTTTCTTCCGTGCCTATGTCGAAGGTTCAGACGATCCCGAAGCGGCGTTGGAAAGTCAGGAATCGCCCTTGCCGCCGCTGGCCATTGATGAAGAAGTGGATTGTCGCGATTTGGCGGCTGTGGGGCACGAAACCAAACCACCCGCGCGCTATACCGAAGCGACCCTGGTCAAGGCGCTGGAGGCCGAAGGAATTGGCCGCCCCAGTACCTATGCCACGATCATTGATACGATTCTGCAACGGGGCTATGCCTTTAAGCTGCGCCGTGAACTGGTGCCGACCTTTACGGCCTTTGCCGTGACGCAACTGTTGGAAGAGCACTTTTTTGATCTGGTTGATCTGCATTTTACGGCCAACATGGAGCAGAAGCTAGACGATATTGCCAATGGCGGCACCGATTGGCTGGCCTATCTGCGCCAGTTTTATTTGGGGGCGGCAGGGCTGGAAAGCCAGGTCAAAGAAAAAGAAGCCCATATCGATCCGCGCCTGGCGAGTGGTGTTGCGCTGGATAGTTTTCCTGCCGAAGTGCGCATTGGTCAATTTGGCCCTTTTCTGGCCCGCGAAGTCAATGGCGAGCGTGTGACGGCGGGCATCCCGGCTGACTTGCCGCCCGCCGATCTATCGGCAGAACTGGCCGAGCAACTGTTCAGCCAGAAGACCGATGGCCCCGCCACGCTTGGCCTGGATCCGGCAACCCAACTCCCCATCCTGCTCAAGATCGGTCCTTACGGTCACTATGTGCAGCTGGGTGAGGAGGATGCGAATGAGCGCAAAAAGCCCAAACGGGTGAGCTTGCTCAAAAATATGGATCCTGCGGCTATGAATCTGGAGGTTGCGCTGCAACTTCTGAGCTTGCCCCGTCTGCTGGGCGAGCATCCCGAAACGGGCAAGCCGGTGCAGGCCAGCGTTGGGCGCTTTGGCCCCTACATTGTCCACGACGGGGCCTATGCCAGCTTGAAGAAGGATGATAATGTCCTCGAAATCGAGCTAGAACGTGCCTTGGAATTGGTGGCTGCATCGGCCAATCGCAAAGGCAAGCAGAGTGGCGAACGCAGCAGCAAGAAGAATGTGCTGAAAGAATTGGGCGAGCACCCGGATGGTGGCCCGATCCAGGTGTTGGATGGCCGCTATGGTCCCTATGTCAACTATAAGAAAGTCAATGTGACGCTGCCCGAAGGAATTACACCCGATATGGTAACGCCCGAACAGGCATTGGCTTGGGTGGCGGAAAAAGCGGGGAAACAGGGCGGCACGGCCAAAGCAGGTGCCCGCAAGGCCAGCACAACGGCCCCCAAACGCACAGTTGCCAAGAAATCTGTTGCTACAAAGACCAGCGCGGCCAGGGGAAGTGCTACAAAAAGTGCGGTTGCAAAAAAGAGTAGCACGAAAAAGAAAGTGTGATCCCGATGTCGGTCCCTTGGAAACAGCGTCTGGCCTCGCTGATCACGACCTTGATCTTCGCGTATATTCTCTACCGCGTGCTGGATCGCCTTCTGATTGTGGTCTGGGTACAGATGCCGTGGTGGGGATTGCTGATCGTCGGCGTTGTGCTTTATCTAGTGATTGAACACTTGGTGCATCGCATATTCCGTTAAATCAAAAAGGCGGTTGATTTCTCTGCGAAGCCAACCGCCTTTTTATTACTTAGTGTCTGTCCAAGAATAACATGGATGATTTTAGACAGATTTACTTGGGTAACATCACGTAAATTCACTATTTTATTTCTGGACAGACCCTTAGGCCATTTCAAAGAATAAAGTATCCAGTAGGGGGCGGCTTGCAGCCGCCCGTTCTCAGCTTATTTCTTTGAAAGCGCCTAAGCTGGCAGAAAAGCTTTGTCCAAAATCTGTACAGTCGTCCAGGGGCAAGTAGCGGGAAAGTCCACTGCATCACACTTTGTGCCGTCTGCAGCATCCTCGACCGCTTTCGCGTAAGCTGCTTCGATGAAGTCGCCAACAGTCGACTGCAATGTAAAATTCTCATCCAGCAGATCTGCCAGATCGTTGCGCTGTGTACGAATTGTGCCTCGCCATTGGGCACTTGGTTGTGCCGTAGGCTCACATAGTAACTTTAGCATGTGCGTGAGAATGGTTCGCAGACGACTTTTTAGTTCACGACGCGCGTTGGCTCCCAATGATTCTATCTCTTCAATTAAGTTTGGCAGATCTAGATCAGCATAATCTTCGTTGCGTAACAGAGCTGCTTGGCGCTGGGTCCAGACATAAAAGTCAGTGCGGTAAAGAGTAGTCATGGTTTTTCCTGTGAAAATATCTCAGCACGCCTGTTTTCGCGACGGTTCATCCATTGGCGCACGCGTTCTGTATCCTCATCTATCCATACCCAAGCTTTACTTGATTTTCGTGCCGGTGCCAGTTCCGGGTTGCGCTGTAGAGTAACGCGGAGGTATCCGTCAGTTTTGCCCAGCTTGCTTGGTACTGTACAAAGGTGTTACTCTCACTTATGCTGGTCTGCTCTCGGTCATCCCAAAGCATGTTATAACATGCTTTGGGATGATTGTCTAGTAACAATTTAGGTTACACCGTTTCCGATTCAGCAACTGGCAACAGGGCGGCATAGACGCCCCGTTGCGCCATCAATGCTGTATGGGTACCGCGTTCGACAATCCGTCCGTCTTCCATGACCAAGATTAGGTCGGCCTGGCGAATTGTGCTCAGGCGATGGGCAATGACGACTTGGGTGCAGCCCAACGTGCGCAGATTTTGTTCGATCTGTTGCTCGGTCGTGGTGTCCAGGTGACTGGTCGCTTCATCCAGTAGCAAAATCGCGGGCTTGCGGCCCAGGGCACGTGCCAGGGCCAAGCGTTGCCGTTGCCCACCCGATAAGCCAGCTCCACCCTCGGCGACCATCGTTTCAAAATCCATAGGCATGTGGGCGATGTCGCGATCGATACAGGCCAAGCGCGTCGCCTCTAGCAGTTCCTCAAACGTCAATTCCGCTTGGCCAAAGGTAATATTCTGGCGAATCGAGCCGCTAAACAGAAAAACTTCTTGTAATACCACGCCCATCTGGCGACGCAGCGCATGGCGATCCAGTGTATCCAACGGCACATTGTCGTAGCGTAGTTCACCACCGGTGGGTTGGTGTAACCCCAAGAGCAGACGCGCTAATGTGCTTTTGCCCGAGCCCGAACGCCCGACAATCGCGACCTTTTGCCCCGGCTCGATCTGGACAGAAATATCGCGCAGCACTGGTTCGCTGTGCCGGTCATATTGAAAGCTGACGTTGTCCAACGCAATGGCACCCGTCAGGTTGGGGGCGATGGTCCCGCTGATTTCGCGCTCCGTCTCAAGCACGTCGGCCATGCGCGATAGGTGCGCGCCTACAGATTGCAACTGTTGTCCGCTGGCGACCAAGGCATTGAGCGGCGTTAAAAAGCCCATGGCCAGGGTATTCAACGCCAACATGGCCCCTAAACTCAAGGAGCCATTCAATACCTGTTGCGCGCCGACGAGCAACAGGAGCAGCGGCGCGGCAATCTGCAAGCTGTTCAGAATCGTGTCGACGAGGGCGGAAAGGCGTTGTTTGTCCAAGGTTACGTTGAGGGCTTGGCGATGCAAGGTGGACCAGCGTTGCAAAACGCGTTCCTCGGCGCCTGTCGCTTTGACCATGTTGATACCGGCCAGCGCTTCAACCAGATAGGCTTGCGTGTCCGCTTGGGTGGATAGGTGGCGTTGGGCCAAATCGTGCATGCGGCTGGTGCTGGCCAACAGCAGTAACACTTGGAGCAAGCCGATGACCAGTGTGACAAAGCCAAAGATCGGGGCTTGAAGTAACAGAATCACCAAAAAGGTGATGACTAACGTCCCATCCATGATCGCGCTGATTGTCTGTGTGGTCAGCAACTCGCGGATCACCGTGTTGCTAGACAGGCGCATGAGCAGATCGCCGCTGGTGCGCTGTTGGTAGAAACGATAGGGCAAGGCCAAGAGATGTTCGAGAAAATCGGCCATGAGCCCCGTATCTACATCGGCTTGCAGCCGAATCAACATTAACTGACGCAAATAGCCCACGATCATTTGCATCAACACAACCGCCACAATGCCGGCTAGCAAGAGCGGGATGATATCAAGCTGACGTTGGGGCAACACTTGATCGACCATCACTTTGGTGAGCAATGGAAAGGCAACCGCCAGGGCTTGCACCGCCAGCGTCGCCAGCAGGGCTTTGGCACCCGTGCGCCAGGCACCGCTGGTCACGACCAACCGATAGAGTTGTTGCTGCCAGATTGACAAGTTGCGTGTTTGGCGCTTGGGTTGAAAGGTGGCGTCTGGGGTTAGAGTAAGCAAAACTCCGGTAAAGCTGCGATCAAATTCCGCTGGCGAAACGGGACGCCGCCCGTTGGCTGGATCGATGATCATCGCCCCTTGGCTGCTCCAGCTTTCCAGCACGACAAAGTGTGCGAAATTCCAATGTAGGATAACCGGCAACGCTACGGCACTCAACATGTGCGTTTCGGCTGTATAGGCATGGGCTTGCAAGCCATAGTGGCGGGCTGTCTGGGCAATGGCCAGGACAGTCGTACCATCGCGCCCAATATCCATCCGCTCGGAAATCTCGGCAATCGAGGTGGCTCGTCCATAGTAGTTCAACACCATGGTCAAGCAAGCCGACCCGCATTGGGTGGTTGTCATCTGCAAGACCACCGGCACCTGCCGCCGTCGCCAGCCCCGAAAAGGCGTCGCGATCACACTGCCCACCAACGTCAGCAGCAGGCGCAAGCTTACCCAGAAGCCTTGGCTTGGCGTCGTCGCCTCGGCGGCGGCGTTGGGGTTGCCATAGTGTTCTAGGGCTGCGGGGCGAAATATGCTACGTTTGCCGGCCATCTTGTCTTCTCTCCCAGAAATATGCAGCTGTGTCGCTGCAAGAAAAACAGACTGCACCGGCCAGTTGATTGGGTGCGGTGCAGTGTTGGGCTACGATTTCGGTTATGCGATTAGCTAGAAAGACAGCCATACTGAGGTGTCAAGACTTGACAGACCCGGCCACAGGTACCAGTGAAGTAGCTTTTGCCACCGGCGACGACGGCCATTTCTTCTTCTGGCAATTCGACTAACCCCGCTGGGTTGGCGGGTAAGGTGGCCAGTTCGGTGGCGCTCAGGCTGTTGCGATAGTCGGCGTCTTTCCAGGCACGAATCAGATTAACAGTGTTCATAGATTGTTTTCCTTTATTATGAATGATACTGGTTTTTTTGATGAAACGCTGATAGCGGTGTTTGCGTTTATGGGTGCGTTTGCGTTGGCTGATGCCATTATGCCATGATGTGATGTGGGCAGCCATGTGCTGCCTAACGGTTACCTTGTGATCGTGCGCACAGCTTTGGTTTGTGCGGAAGCGCTAGGCACAGACAAATGCGTAAAAAGACAGATGACAGATTTTCGTTTGTAGAGTAAACTTCCTTATCTGACTATTGCAACTGTGATCTGAATGACCCCGAAAGGTGTGCGTGTCTACCCATGTCTGAGCCGTTATCCGTTGCGAATGATTTTCTCAACAAATTGGCGGCACTCAGCAAATTAGCCGCGCGCTTAACGCGTAGCGCCAATTTGGATGAATTATGTCGCAATGCGATTCTGATCGGTCGGCAGGAACTAGGCTTTGATCGCCTGGGCTTGTGGTATACAGATGCCGATCCGAGCAAGATCGTTGGCATGTATGGCACCGATGAGGCCGGAAATTTACGCGATGAGCGTGGCCTGACGTGGGATCTTTCTGATGAATTTTCGTTAGTAGGCGCAATTTCTGGCAAAGAGCGCTATGCCTACGAAACCGGTATTATGATTCCTAACCTTGATGGCACCCCTGTCGCCAATGGTTGGAAAGCGGTTGCCGCGCTTTGGGATGGGGAAGAGATCATTGGCTATCTCTTTACCGATAATCTCTTGCAACAACGCCCCTACGCGAAGCATGATGGCGAATTGTTGGCGCTATATGCCTTGTTACTTGGGCATCTTTGCAGCCGACAGCGTATCGAAGAAGCCTTGCGCGAGCGCGAGGCGCACTATCGTGCCCTGATTGGGGCCATCCCTGATTATCTCTTTGTGATCAGCAGTGCCGGCAAGATTCTGGATTACCAGGTTGCACGCCCGTCAACTGTACCCGAGTCACTAACGGAAATTAGCGGCAAATCCGTCTCTGAGATTCTGCATACAAGATTAGCCGAACGCTATATGCAGGTAATCGAAGGTGTCTTGCAAACGGGTAAAATCGGCACCGTGGATCATTCGTTGCGCTATGGTGAGACCCTTCACTATTTTGAGACGCGTATCACTGCCGTGGGCAAGGACAAGGTTGTCGCCCTGACGCGTGATGTGACCGATCGCAAGGGATTAGAGGAACAACTCTATGCCTCCCAGAAGATGGAGAGCTTGGGGCGCATGGCAAGTGGGATTGCCCATGATTTCAATAATTTATTGACGGTGATTCAAGGGTTTACGAGCTTGGCCGAGACACAGGTTGTTGACAGTGCGCCCAAGCTCCGCAAAGCCCTAACACACATCCGCTTGGCCAGCGAAAAGGGCGCACATCTGACCAGTCAATTGCTGCTCTTTGCCCGTAAACAGGTGGTTCAGCCCACCATAGTGGACATCAATACCTTGCTCCAGGAGATGACAACGATTCTCACCCCGCTATTGGGCGAAGATGTCCCGCTGCATATCGACTTGGCGCACACGCTTGGGCCTGTGCAGATCGATGTGACTCAGTTTGAACAAGTGATTATCAATCTGGCCATCAACGCGCGTGATGCCATGCCCAATGGTGGCCAATTTACGATCCGAACGCGTCCTTTGCTGCTCGGTGCAACAGAGGGCCGTTCACTGTTCAATCTGCCTGCGGGAAATTATGTCCTGATCGAATTGCGTGATACGGGGGTTGGGATCGACGAGGCATTGCAGAAGCAAATTTTTGAACCCTTTTTTACCACCAAAGAACTAGGCAAGGGCACCGGGTTAGGCTTGGCCATTTGCCATAGTATTGTGCAGCAAAGCGGTGGCCAATTACAGGTGCAAAGCGCGCCCAATCAAGGCACAACTTTTCAGATCCTGCTGCCCCAGGCACAAGGGCAACTAGTGCCAACATCGCAACCCGCCGCCGTAGCTCCGACAACTGGTGCCGAGACAATTCTGCTGGTGGAAGATGATGACCCTGTCCGTGAAGTCGCTGTAGAAATTTTATCAAGTTGTGGCTATGTGGTGATCGAGTGTGCAGACGGTATTGAAGCTTTGCAAAGGGCCAGAGAACACCCCGATCCGATCAACCTTCTAATGACTGATATGCGCATGCCGAAGATGAATGGGCGCGAAGTGGCCGAGCAATTTATGCACTTGCACCCGCACGTGCCTGTGTTGCTCGTCTCTGGCTATGTGGACGAGTTGCCTGCGCATCTGGTCAATCGGCCCAATGTCACCTTTCTGCCCAAACCTTACACGCTCTCCCTCTTAACCAAAACTGTGCGCACCATTTTGGATCAACAGACTGCCTTGTCACTATAAAACGCCTTATTGCAACAGGGGTATC
>DAOTTR010000525.1:0-13707 GCA_034437715.1 Caldilineaceae bacterium | reverse complement strand
GTTAATCAGGCACGTTACTCGTGTACATCATGGTAAAAATAGGGTACCTTATTTACGCTGGGATCTACTAGTACAGTTGGGCGTAGATACCACGGCCGTTAATCAGGCACGTTACTCGTGTACAGCATGGTAAAAATAGGGTACCTTATTTACGCCGGGATCTACTAGACAACTGTGCTATTCAACTGCGTAACGCGGCAACGGATCAGATATCGCGCGGCCCGCGGACAATCGAGAGACCCGCCATCACAATCACCGCCACGAGCAATACGCTCACGCCCACTATCACCGGCGGCAGACTCGAATAAACAATCGCGGCCACATCAATTGGCGTGGGTGTATTGGTTGGCGTCGCCGTGTGCGTTGGTGTCGATTCGGGGGTTGGCGTGTCGGTCACCGTTGGCGTCGGGGTGATGGTTGCCGTCGGCACTTCGGGCGTCGGCGTGATGGTGGGCGTAGCGGTGGGGGTGGGTGGTACTTGCGGAATCTCTACCGTAATCACATTGACCTCTGTCAAAGGCGCGCTATCCGTTACAGGCAACGTTGTTGTGACAGCATCTGGCGCTAGCAGATCGGCACCGCCAGCCGTGGGTGTCGGTGAAGAGATCAAGGTTACCGTTGTCGATAGGGATAGTGGGGCTGCAATCGGTTCACCAGCGGCCAATGTTGGCGTTTCAGCAACGGTTGCCGGCGCCTCAAACAAGGCAGGCACGGGTGTGTCCGTCATGGTTGGCGTCGGTGCCAACGTGGGCGTCTCGGTTGGCAGCGGGGTCGGTGTTGGTGTCTCGGTGGGAATGGGGGTCTCTGTGGGCGTTACCGTTGGTGTCGCGGTTGGCGTCGCGGTCGGCGTGTTGGTAGGGGTTGCCGTATCGGTCGGCGTGGGCGTGGGTGTAAAGGTGGGCGTGGCCGTAGCAAGCGCAGCGCGCACGTTGATGGCCGGCATATCCGCAATTGACCCAAACGTGACACCCTCATCATCACTGCGCAGTACCCAATTGGTCACTGTGCCCGCATAAATCGTGCGCGGCGCTTTCGGCGTATTAGCAACCGCATAGACCACGCCATCATAGGGCACGCTGTTGAGGGTTGCCAATTGCCAACTGTCGCCCGCACCTGTCCACAAGCCATTTTCGGTGGCGGCGACGATCAAGCGGCCCGTTGTCACTACATCATAGACAACCGTGTTGGGAAAACTGGTCATGCGCTCCCAGGTATTGCCGTCAATACTCTGGTAGAGGCCATTACTTGTGCCCGCATAGAGCACAGTCTTTTCCACAGCCATGCTAAAAACAATTTGATTATTGGGAAAACCAGCAACCGGTTCCCAAGTCGTGGCGGCGGCAGGTAAGCGATAGATACCGGCATGGGTGCCCGCGTAAAGTACGTCGCCATATTGAGCTAGCTCGCGCACACGGCGCGCTTCACCGACCAAACCTGCATCCAATTTTTGCCAGCTATTGCCTGCATCCGCACTACGAAAAACGCCATCAAAGCGGGTGCAGACATAAAAAACGCTTTTGCCACCTTCGATGTCCGAATATAATTCACCAACCGCGCTATTTTCCGAGAGCAAGCCCCGAAAATCGATTAACTCTTCCCAATTCTCGCCGCTGTCACTGCTGCGAAACAAGTTGCCAAAGCCGCCATCGCCCGCCAACACAATGCGCGGATTCTGGGGATCGAAAGCCAGACCAGCAATGCTAATATTTTCGATCAACCCTTGGGTGGCAGGTGACCAAGCAATCCCGCCATTGGCGCTGCGATAGACACTGGGCGGGTCGGGCGCATTCAAGGTGCCGGCCAACACCTTATCCGGCGCACCAGGCATGACTGCTACACTGATGACGGCATTGCGCGTAGGAATAATCCCACCTTGTGCCCATACCCAAGCTGGTAGCCAAACGAATAATAAGAGCAACCCTAAACCGAAGAAGGGAATCCACCTACTCATATAATGTTGAAACGCGCGCCAACGGCGTGCAGAAAAGCAGTCATTCACAGGCGAAATTATACCTTATGTAGCTTCACGCAGCCAAAGCACCGCAGGCTAACCGTAAATTGGGCCGACAAAATCAGATCGACACACACATTCAGGGCAAGGTCAGGCAGATGCCCTGAAGCATAAGCCCTAAAACATATCCATAGACAAAACAAACGTCAAGGACCATGGCAACCAAACCGTGACCTTGACGTTTGAAAATCTGTTACAATGTTGATACTACACTAGCCGCAAAACTGGCTAAAGCGGGCCCTTCCCCACCACACAGACTAGAAAACCAGTGCCAGCAACTGGCGCGAAGCATTGTCCGCCCAGTCAATCAGATTCGGCGGATAGAGGCCGATCCAAAAGGTCGCGACGACGCAGGTGATCAGCGCCAATTGGACAGGGATGCTGATGAATAGCGGCTTCTTGCCTTCGATCGCTGCGCCAAAGAACATGGCCCGGACAACATTCAAATAGTAATAGGCAGCAATCGCGGCGTTAATCGTCGCAACCGCGGCCAACCAGTAATATTGATGCTGTACGGCAGCGCCAAAGACATAGAACTTGGCGATAAAACCACCCGTCAACGGAATACCGGTCAAACTCAGCATAAAGAAGAACATGGCAAAGGACAAGGATGGTGAACGCTGGTAGAGATTCTCGAAGTCTGCAATGTTCGCACTGCCCGTATCCTCTTCAACGGCCATCACCACCATAAAGGCACCCACGTTGGTGAAGAGATAAGCGAAGAGATAGATCAGTAAGCCATTGAGCCCATTCATCGTCAAGGTAGCGACTGCACCTTGTTCACTCGATACGACGGCAACAAGGCCGATGAGAATATAGCCAGCTTGGGCCACCGAGCTATAGGCCAACATGCGCTTGACACTGGTCTGGCGCAAGGCAATCAAGTTGCCAACACTCATGGTGAAAATGCTGATACCGGCCAAGATTGGCACCCAGTCCGAACGAAAGGCACCAAAGCCGACAATAAAGACACGCGCCAGCACCGCGAACCCCACTGCTTTCGAGGCCGTGGATAGGTAGGCCGTAATCGGCGTGGGTGCGCCATCATAGGTATCAGGCGCCCACTGATAGAAGGGCGCAAGGCTTGTCTTGAAGCCCAACCCCACTAGCACCAACAGCATGGAGATCAAGGCAACCGGTTCCAGGTCCGCATTTTCCGCAAAGGCTTGCCCAATCGCTTGCAGATTCAGTGAACCAGAGGCACCATAGAGCAGACTCATGCCATAGAGCATGACCGAGGAGGCGACAGAACCATAGAGAAAGTACTTAACGCCAGCTTCGGTACTGCGTTTATCGGTGTAGACAATACCCACCAGAATATAACTGATAATCGAAAGTGATTCGATTGCCAGGAAAATTAAGAGCAAATTATTTGCGCTGACGGCAAAGCTCATCGACATGGTGACAAAGAGGAAAAGTGACCAAAATTCACCTTTGCCTGTCACACGGCGATTCATAAAAGCGCCGCCCGATACTGCGACAAGCAACATTGCCGAATAGATCGTAACCTTTACAAAAAGCCCAAATGGATCAACATCAATCACCGATAGCGCGGTAAATGGTTCACGCACGACCGGCACGGCCAGAAATTGACCAAATTGTGCAATCACGCCGATTAACCCAACAAACAAGAACAACACAGAGATGGCCATATAGCCACGTCCCGAATCATTCTTATTGCCCAAGGCGGTGTCCAGGATCAAAATGAGCAAACCACCAAAGAGCAGGATTATTTCTGGCAAGATCGACCCAAGTGAACCGACTGTTACTTCGCTCAAGGTCGCCCCCTTGTATACAGAAAGGCAGATCAGCAAGCAGCAGATAGTTTCATTACGCTACTCGTTGCTGATCTGCTTTGATTACAGAATACCGTGAATAAAGTCGATCAATTGCACTGCCGCGCCGTTGAAGTAATTCAAAATCAGCGTAGGGAAGATGCCCAACACGAACATGGCGATGATCAAAGGCCACAGCGTGATCTTCTCAAAGGCCACCATATCGGTCGGGCCATCAGCATGTTCACCCTGGGCGGTCGTCCAATGATGCACCTTGTGTTCATCATATTCGCCCAGAAAGACATTCTGCATGATACGCCACAGAATATAGACGGCCGTCATAACAATCCCAATCGAACCAAAAGCAGTCCAGTAGGGGACAATTGCAAACGCACCGCGGAAGGTAAAGAATTCAGCCCAGAAGCCTGCCAACCCAGGCAACCCAAGGCTGGCAAAGCCCGTCACGAGCATCATCGCATAGAAGTAGGGCGTCTTTGAACTGAGCCCCCCAAACTTGGCTAGCTCGCGCGTATGGGCACGTTCATAGATCACACCGACGAGCAAGAACAATGCGCCAGTGATGATGCCATGGTTAAACATCTGCAAGGTGGCACCGTTAATCGCCATGGCAGCACTGTCGCGCAAGACCTCTTCCGAGAGGTGGAAGACCTGCGAAGCTTGTTGCAGACCTTCGGGCGTGATCACCTGTGCCGCCGCGCCAATGCCCAACATGACATAGCCCATGTGCGAGACCGAGCTATAGGCAATCAAACGCTTCAAGTCGGTTTGCGCTACGCAGACAAACGCGCCATAGACAATCGCGATCGCGCCCAACGCCACAATCCAGAGCGCCCAATATTGGCTGGCGGTGGGGTAGGTCGGCAGCACAATGCGCAGCAGACCATAGGCACCCAGCTTTAGCAAAACACCCGCCAAGATCACACTGCCAGCCGTGGGCGCTTCCGTATGCGCATCGGGGAGCCAGGTGTGAAAAGGAAAGCTGGGCACTTTGAAAGCAAAGCCAAAGAAGAAGCCCCAAAAAGCCAAGCTGGTCAGCAGTAAAGCATCCGGTGCGGGCAAATTCTGGAACGGCTTTAGCGCCGCTGCATCCAAAATGTCAAAGGTGCCGGTGGCAAAGTAGGTGCCCAGAATCGCCAGCAACATGGCCACCGAACCGATCAAGGTATAGATAAAGAACTTGATCGAAGCATAGTTGCGATTGGGGCCACCCCAGATGCCAATCAGCAAATACATAGGCACCAAACTGATCTCCCAGAAGACGTAGAAGAGCACATAATCCAACGCCATGAAGACGCCGAACATGCTAAATGCCAACAGATGGAACATGACAAAATACTCTTTTACGCGGATGCGAATCGTCCCAGCACTATAATAGATACTGAGGGTTGAAAGCAGGGCCGTCAAGAAAATCAACGGCACACTCAAGCCATCTACGCCCAAATGGAAACTGACATTTAATGCTTCAATCCAGGGCACCTTCACCGAGAATTGCATCCCCGTTGCATTAAAATCAAAGGCAAAGAGCATGTAAATGCTCAAGCCCAGGGGCAGCAAACTGGCAAAGATCGAACCCCATTTAATTGCCCGCTCGTTGTTGGTCATCAATGCCAGGATGGCAGCAACCGCAGGCCAGAACAAAATCAAAATCAACAACCATGAATTTAGGAATTCCATGAATTTTCCCTCCGCAGAGCCGTACTTTTGGAATTCAATCTGAAAGTAAATTTTCTCAAAGAGTTTTGCGACACCAGGGGTAAATCGCTAGACAACAACAAGATACAGTCAGCAGCACACAACAAACTATGGATGACGATACAATGGTTAGTCTACAGACCTACCCGTTTCCCACTACACCAACGTCAAGAAAATTGGCAGCGCCTTGAGCAGCAGCCAAACTGTAACAGAAACAGCAAGCACCATCAAATAGACCTGCACTTGACCATCTTGCGTATTGCGCAGGATACGCCCAGCCCCATCCGACAAGGTCCCCATCAGGTTGACCAACCCATCCACCACAATCCGATCAAAGGCGGCTGCGACCTTGGAAAGCCATACGGCACCCTTGCCAATGCTATTCACAATCGGATCAATGATCCATAGATCATCCACCCAATAGAGGAAATTGGAAAGCGCAAGGGTAAAGGCAACAATAGTATTTTTATACAATTCGTCTATATAATATTTGTTGTGCAAGACCAGCCAAAATGGCCCCAAAAGCTTGCGCAATGGGTCGATCTGACCTGCTTGCAGTCCCTTGCCATAGACAACATAGCCCACGCCCAACCCACCCAAGGCCACAATGATCGACACCGCTAGCGGCACAAGGTTGAATGTGGGGTGGACAGAGTGGAAGCCCAGATACTCTACATAGGGGTCGAGGAAATGTTCGATCCAGTTAGTAATCCCAAACCAGCCAGGAATGCCAAACCAGCCTAACCCAATTGCAAAAGGTGTAATTAAAATCAGCGGAATCGTCATAGCCGGAACGCTCTCGGGCGCATTTGCTGCCATTTCTGTGCGTGGCGTGCCCAGGAAGGAGAGGCCGATTTGGCGCATGGTGTAAAAAGCGGTGAGGAAGGCCGCGATCGCCAGCGTCCAGAAAACCCAAGTATTGCCACCGTACCACGCGCTCGCCAGAATTTCATCCTTCGACCAGAAGCCAGCCGTCAACAGCGGAAAACCACTCAAGGCCAGACCACCGATGATAAAGGTGTAGGCCGTGCGCGGCATCCGGCTCAAGAGGCCACCCATGTTGCGCATGTCTTGCGGATCTTCGGGATCCAACGCGCCATCAGCACGGGGAATCAACACGCGCTTGGTGTGCGACTCGCCGTGACCATGATCATCGCCATGCTCGGCATTGCCGTGACCGTGGCCGCTCTGTTCATGCACATGATGCAGCCCATGCTCGACACCATGAATTACACTACCGGAGCCCAGGAAGAGCAGCGCTTTGAAAAAGGCATGGGTAATCAGGTGGAAAATGGCTGCGACATACGCGCCAATGCCAATTGCCGCAATCATAAAGCCAAGCTGACTGATGGTGGAGTAGGCCAGTACACGCTTGATATCCCATTGCGCCACGGCAATGGTCGAAGCGAAGATTGCGGTGAAAGCGCCAATAAAAGCAACGAACTGCATGGTATCTGGCGATACTTCACCCGCTACATAGAAGAGCGGAAACATACGCACCAGCAGAAAGACACCCGCGGACACCATAGTCGCCGCATGAATCATGGCGCTAACCGGGGTGGGGCCTTCCATGGCATCGGGCAACCAGACATGCAACGGGAATTGTGCGCTCTTGCCCACCGTGCCAAAGAAAATCAGCACAGCGATTGCCGCCGCCCAAGGCACAGTCACATTGATCAACGGAATGGTGACCATCAACTCGCCCAGATGATGTAGATTTTCAGCCTTCAAAATATCGCTGAACATCAAGCTGCTGGGGTCGCTATGAATGTAGAGGAACAACATGCCGACCAACATGATCACATCGCCGATGCGTGTGGTCATAAAGGCTTTGATCGAGGCAGCTTGGGCCGACTTCTTTTCGTACCAGAAACCGATGAGTAAGTAGCTGCACAAGCCCATGATTTCCCAGAAGATAAAGAAAGTAATCAATGAGTTAGAAACCACCAACCCAAACATGCCTGTCGCAAAGAGGCTGATATAGGCCATAAAGCGGCTATAGCGCGGGTCTTTGCCCTGGCGATAGGCTTCTGGGTAAGCCTCTGGCTTCAAATGGTGGGGAAAGGTCATATAACCGCTGGCATAGACAAAGATCATGACCAGCAGAAACGACGACATGAATAACATGAGCGCATTGGCGGGATCAATTTGATACCCAACCGAAATTGCGCTGCTCCCCGTTGGGATCGAAAAGAGTTGCCCCTCCACCGGGTGTTCACCGAAATGGTCAGTGAGGAAGGCAGAGAAGGCAATGGGCCAGCTCAACAATAAGCTAATCACAACACCGCTGATCGCAGCTATCGCACTGACCGTCTTATTGGGGTTCAAAAAGAGGACAATGGCCAGAAAAGCTAAAAAGGGTGGAACAGGAACCAGCCAGGCTAAATTTAGAAATCCATCCATGAGCAAACCTCATCTGTCATGACCTAATCACCCTACAGTGATGTAACGGTGACGTAGATTCTCAATCGTTTCTTATTAGCGATAGCAGCATACGATAAATTGTGTACACCTCAGCTTGTCCGTTTTGTATGGGCAAGCTACACAATTCAGGATACACTAGTAGCGACGTTTACGCAGTTCAATAAAATTACTAATACCAAACCCAATGAAGGCACCAACTGTGGCAAAAATCAAAAATAACCAATCATTGGGCAATTGCAAGAGCGTCCCAATCGCAATTGCGATTGCTGCCCCACCAATGGCGGAAAAAAGCAGGCGCTGTTGCTCAGACTTTTTTTGTTTCGCCTCATCCAGCAAGCTGGCAGCGTCGCGAAAGGATGGTACATGCTTTACAATTTCTTTGAGCGCATAGACCGCGCCCGTGTAATTTCCTTGAATCATCTTTTCCTGGGCAAGTTGATAGAGAAATTCACATTGCTCTTCCAACGTACCCGTTAATGTCTGTTTTGGCATTACGCTTTACAAACCTGAACAACAGGACCTTAGCCCTGCAACAGCGTCAATTCATCCAAATTCACGGTCTTGCGGCTGCGATAGACAGAAATGATCAGCGCCAGGCCAACAGCCGCTTCTGCCGCGGCAATCGCAATCACAAAGAGCGCGAACAGCAAGCCATCTAGTTGTTCCACTGCCGCACCATAGCGCCAGAAAGCCACCAGATTAATGTTTACGGCATTCAGCATTAGCTCAATGCCCATCAGGACAGCAATTGCATTGCGCCGCGCCAGTGCGGCCAACAGACCACAACAAAAGATAAACGCGGCCAATACAAGATACCAACTCAGAGGAACCATATGATCTTATCCCCAATCTCAACAGTTTTGGCTCAACAGTTTTGGTATAAACTTGATCGCCTATTGGCGGTCGCGGGCCAACAAAATGGCACCCGCCAGCGCAACCAACAATAAAACGGCCATCAGTTCAAAAGGCACCAAGTAGGTTGTAAGAAATTTCTGTCCCAACGAAGCAATAATCGCTTCGCCCGTGATGCGGTTGGAAAAAATGCCCCAGGAAAAAGTTTCCAACGCAACAAGGTTCTCTGGCCATGGCATCGAGGCGACCAACCCGCTGAGCACAGCAAAAAGCAATCCCATAATCATGATCGCAGTGCCGGCTTGGCGATTGAGCGGTGAGGTGGCACCATACATCATGCCGCGCGTTAACATAATCGCAAAGGTAATCAGCGTCGAAATCGCACCGACATAGACCAGAATCTGGCTGACGGCTAAAAACTCAGCCTCCAACAGCGCATAGATACCGGCGACCGCAAAAAGCGTACCGACCAAAGCAAGCGCACTGTGGAACAAGTTGCGCGCCAGCACAACCATAAGCGCTGCCACCGCCGCCGGAATGGCGAGCATGACAAAGACGACTTGCTGGATCGACGGCACGGTCGGCGCGGTCTGGATCAACAACTGTTCAATTAATTGATTTAACTGTTCTATCATGGATGCACTTACTTTCCACACTTACTTTCTACACTTACTTTCCAGACGTGTAATTTCGCTCAATCACCAGCATAGGGTTGCATTGTGCCAATCAGCGACTTGGGGCCAAAGGCGCGCTTGGTGCGAACTTGCTCTTGTTTGAAGTGGCTGGTCAATACATTGACAACAATGCCAATCGCAATCACATTGCCGGCCAAAACAGCCACATATTGCAGCCAAACCGGCCCAAAGAGTTTCATCGCCAACATCTGCCAGAGAATCAAGCTCAGAACCAGCGGCACCAATACCTTCCAGGCAAAGGACATCATTTGATCCACACGGACGCGTGGGAAAGTACCTTTGATCCACATGACCAACACATAGAAGGCAAAGGCTTTAATCAAAAAGTAGAAGACACCGAGGATCGGCAATTGATCCACAAATGGACCTTGCCAGCCACCAAAGAAGAGCATCACCCCAATCGCGCCAAGGAAGAATGTATTCAGGAATTGTGCCAGGAAGAACATGGCAAACTTCATGCCAGAATATTCAATATGAAAACCGGCGATCAACTCAGATTCAGCTTCCAGGAGGTCGAAAGGTGTTTGTTCGCTTTCGGCCAATGCACTAATCAGATAGATCAGCGCCATGCCGGGCATCAAAATTACAAACCAACCCAAGCCCAGGTTGAATCCAAAAATATTGAGCGACTGCGCTTCGGTAATTAACCCCAGGCGCATACTGCCCACCCACAAAACTGGGCCCAACATTGCCAGCACCATGGGGATTTCATAACTCAATAATTGCGCCACCACACGGAAGCCAGCCAGCAATGCATACTTATTATTGCTGCTCCAGCCCGCCATAAGGGCGGCCATAATCCCAATTGAACCGAGCGCGACCAAATAAAGCACGCCGATATTGAGATCAGCACCGATCCAACCAGGAGCAATCGCCACCACGGCCACAGTCAAAATTACCCCGAAGACCGACAGAATTGGCGCTAATGCGTATGAGAGGAAATCAGCATTGGCTGGGCGAATATCTTCTTTAGATAGTAGCTTTAGGGCATCGGCAACCGTCTGCAAGAGGCCAAAAGGGCCAATGCGATTGGGGCCAATGCGATCTTGCATCCGGCTAATCACTTTGCGCGTAATCCAGATCAAAACCAGCGCCAAGACCGGTGCAACACTCGCTAGCACCAATGCGCCAACGGCCAACGCAATGATCGTTGACACTTCTTGAGGGAGCCCCAATCCACCTAAAAGGTTGAAGAGGCTTTCACTCCATTGCTCCATGGTTTTTCGTCTCCACCAAATTGATTTATCGTTCCACAATGGCCAACTAGCCACCTGCTATTTGAGCGAACGAATCGTTAGTTCCACTCCAGTGCGCCTTTACGCCACTCGAGCAAGAGACCCAATAATAGAATCAGCACAAAAGTAATGGCAGAAATCACCGCAAACAGGGATAACTGACTATACGCTAGGGCGATTGGAAAGAGAAAAATGACTTCTACATCAAAGATCAAGAAAATCAACCCAATTAAATAATATTGAGCACGAAACTGTACCCAGGTGTCCCCAATGGTTTCGACACCACTCTCATAGGTTGATGTCTTGATCGCGTCTGGGCGCTTCGGGCCCAACAGCCAACCCATCACAACGGCTGAAGCAGGTACGATAAAGGCAAAGGCACTAAGAATCAGAATAAAACCATACTGAGTAAGCATTATTGAACTCCTGAAGCGGTGCACAAGGCTCGCTAGCTAAGCTGCGTTTGCCACAAATCAATTGCGCTCGCAAATCGTCACACTACTAATGGACAAACCATTTAAAAGTCATACAAATAAGCCCGGTTAATACACGAGAGCGTATCTATAACTTTTAAGGGTTTTATCTATAAGGATCGGTTGGATCGATTTTCGTGTAATCTGTTCTGCGCGCGCTCTGGAACCAAGGGACTATACACGCTTTTGGTTGATGAACGTTCCATTTGTGTAGAATTGAACAAATGATAACTTATGGTAGCATACGACCTGGACAATGGAAAAATTTGCGCGGCAACAAATCATAAAATACAAATTGGAAAAGCGCACAGAGATGACCAAACACAGGATGCCAAAGGATGCCAATTCTTGAGAAGCCTTGAGAAACTATGAGAATCTATGAGGATCAGCAGTGAAACCCAAAGGCAATGTTCGATTTTTCACAATAGATTTTCTAAAGTTGACATGCCTAGATGCTCGTGATAGAATTTACAAACGTTTATGCTATGAAGCAAAAGAGTACATTTTCTTCATTTTGCAGGCTGACTCAACCAGTTAACAGAGCTATGTTAGCGGCGTTGAGTCAATATGTTTTGTTGGCCGTTATATCACTTCGTTCCTTTCACGTACAACCTATATTTCAACACAAACAGTAAATAAAACATGTAGGTAACAAGTAGTTGTTGTTTATATTTTGTTTGCTGTAGTTGTTACTAGATGCTGTATAGATGCTGTATAGATGCTGTATAGTTGGTATAGTCATCGCCATGTAGTGTTAACCCGCGCAGTGTTTATTCTGTTGTCAGCAATCAGGTGGATTGCCCAACAACAGCAATCAACCTGTACAGCCGCAATCTGGAGGAAGCAGCTGTGGCTATTGAGTATGTACCTTTACTGATTTTCGTGATTATCGCAACCTTCGTTGGTGCAGTTGCTGTGATCGGGCCTTCCTTGTTGGGGCCGCGCCGTGATAATCCCCAGAAGTTGCAACCCTACGAATCGGGCATCATCCCCTTTGGTGATGCGCGGCGGCGCTTTCCTGTTAAGTTTTATCTGGTTGCAATGCTCTTTATTCTGTTTGATATTGAGGTAATCTTTCTCTTCCCTTGGGCAGCCGTCATGCGCACCCTGCGCGATAATTACTCGATTGCGTTTGCCATTGTGCCCATGGGCTTTTTCCTGCTAGTTCTGATTGTCGGCTTGTTATATGAATGGCGCAAAGGCGCGTTGGACTGGGAATAAGCGTCACGCCAATCTTAGAAATTATAGATGATTAAGGTGAACAGATGGGCCTTGAAGAACGAATACCCGATGGAATTTTGACCGTCCAACTAGAGAAGTTGGTCAATTGGGGCCGGCAAAATAGCACGTGGCCGTTGCTTTTCGGTCTGGCTTGCTGCGCCATCGAAATGATTGCGGCCAGTACTGCACGCCATGACATCTCCCGCTATGGCTCCGAGTTGTTCCGTGCCAGCCCACGCCAGGCCGATCTGATGATTGTATCGGGCCGGGTCAGCAACAAAATGGCACCTGTTGTCAAGCGCCTGTATGATCAAATGTCCGAGCCCAAGTGGGTGATTGCCATGGGCATCTGTGCCAGTGCTGGTGGACCATTTAACAACTATGCGATCATCCAGGGCGTTGACAAAATTGTGCCGGTGGATGTCTATGTTCCCGGTTGCCCGCCACGCCCCGAAGCGCTGCTTTTTGCCCTGGACAAGTTGCGCGAGAAGCAGGGCAAAGAAACCTTTGCCAAGTACCGCGAAATTCCCGTGGTTACCGCAGCCGGCCAGATCGATTCCTTGGAAGCACTGCGCAGAGCGTAAATACAGTGTAAATACCACGGCGGGATTTACGAGTTTTCACACAATTGTATGTTAAGTCACAGGCGAATAGTTTGGAGCGCGCCATGTTAAATGTTTCTCCAGTTTATCGACCATACGAAACGCTGCCCGGGCTCAATGACCCGACGATCCCCGCGCTTGCGCCCCTACCCAGTGGCGAGACGCCGGATACGCAACGCATTGTTGAACGGTTCGGTGAAAAGATTTTGGTAGCCGGTGAGCACAATGGGCAACAGGTTATCTATGTCGGTGCCGATCAGTTGCTAGAAGTGGTCAATTTTGTTAAAACCGATCCAGCCCTGGCCTATGAAGCGCTGATTGATGTCACAGCCTTGGATCGGTCTAAGTTACCCATTCCAGCCGAGGCCGAGCGCTTTCAAACAGTCTATCAATTGCGCTCTTATCAGCACAAAAAGCACCTGATGATCATCTGTTCGGCAGCCGGTGGCAACAATCCGGTTGTCCCAAGTTTGACACCGCTTTATCAGGGAGCCAATTGGCCGGAACGCGAAGTGCTGGATCTGATGGGCTTTACCTTCAAGGGCCACCCCGACCCGCGCCGGATTCTCATGCCCGATCATTGGCCCTACCATCCGCTGCGCAAAGAAATTCCTGAAGGCGGCGAAGAAGTACCCTTTACCCTCACTTGGGGTGACCCAGAGTTTACAACGCTGGGTAAGCAAATTTTGCCAGCGACCAGTATTGT
>DAOTTR010000524.1:0-73066 GCA_034437715.1 Caldilineaceae bacterium | reverse complement strand
GGCTTGCGCGGCGAACCCTTGATCAATCGCGTGGTTTAGCCAGGGCGAGCAAGCATTACGGCATATACGCCAACCAGCCCAGGAAGACAAAGGGTTGTCCTGCCTCGGTAGCGGCTTGATTGTCGCGCGTGGGCAACAGAAAATCCTCACCAAACGGTTGAACCCCGACTTCCACGCGATAGCGTCCGGCCTGTGCCCATTCGGGCCAGCGAATTGAATAGCCATCGCGCACGACAACCCCCGGCGGCCAATGGTCTGTGCTCCACTGACCGCCGCCGGGCGAGCGCTTCCAATCCCAGACCAAGGTGCCATCCTCGGCGACGACGCGCAACACCACCCGCAGATCCGTGGGGATAGGCTGGGTAGCCTGCCAGTAGAGAATCGGGTTATCCGCCAGTTGCCACGTGTGCAACGCTAGATCACCAAAGAGAATTGGCTCGGTCGTTTCTAGAGCAGCCAGCTCTGCCGCGGTCACGGGTGGTGGCGGCGCAAACGCCGGGCGCACCACCCAAAATAGTGCATAGATCGCCAGTGCCAGGAAGAGGCCAAGTAACAGGTGTGTCCCTGTCCACTGCCAACGCCGGGGCAACCAAGCCAGTAACCCACCGGCAAAGAGCGCGACTAGGGGCGCAACCGCGGGATAGAGCAGCCGTCCTTGATCGGTGCCCAGCGCAATCAGCGAGTATTGCCAGATCGACACCATCGTGCTGATCACGGTTACCGCCAGCAGGACAAGCATATGCCGCGTCTGCGGGGTCGGTGGTCGCCAATAGTGTTTGATAAGGCCCACGCCACTGATCAGGGTCAGCAGTGCCAAGGCGAGATAGATCCAATCAGGCAGCGACAGGTGGCCGATTACGCCGAACTTGCCCCAAAAGCTCAAAAACCAGCCGCGCAATAACCAGATCGTGTCCCCCCACGTCCAAGGTGCCAGCCGCAGATCGATGGTCTGGCGCGTCAACGCCATGCCGGTTGGGTCACCATACAATTGCCAGTTGCGCAGCAGCCACGGGGCAGCCAACAGGGTCGCGCCACCAAAAGTAATCAACCCGGTGCGGATGGCGCGTCGCCACGCCCCTGCCGCACTCCTAGCTTGGCGGTCGCGATCGGCGAAAGCACCCCACAAAATTGCCAGCGCCGCCGTCGGCCATAGCGCCAGCGTACTAACTTTGGACAACAGGCCACAGCCCAAGGCGATGGGCAACCACCAGCCCGCCGCCAGTTTGCCGCGCGCGCGGTAGATCGCGAGTGCGCCCCACAAGCTCAACGTGCCGAAAAAGGCGGCGGCGTTGTCATTGTTGAGCGCGCCGCCAATCATGGAAAATTCGGGGATCAGTGCCAGCACGCCGGTGGTTGCCAACACCCATGCGCCCTGCGTTGGAAAAGCAGTTTGCATCAATCCATAAGCCGCGGCAACGGTAGCTGTGCTCAGCAACACTGACCACAGGCGTGCCAGGTGAAAGGCCAGCGCGCCGTCGCGCCAGGGCCAGCTTTCTTGGGTGGTATGGATAAAGAAATTCGGGATATCCGGTGCAGGGGGAATCTGGATATCGGGATTGGCGCGCAGAAAGCCAAAGTCGGGCTTGGCTGGCAAGGCCGCCAGCGCTGCGCCAATATGATAGAGCGGCGGATGCTTGCTTTGCGTCGGTTTGGGGCCCACGGGCAGTTGTTTGTGTTCGGCCAAATAGACGACGTAGGACCAGTGATCCGTTTCATCGGGCGCTTCACCCAGCGGCACAATTACGCTGTACGCCACCGTCAGCAGCAGATGCAAGGCGATCAAACCGGCGGCATAGAGATGTTGCTGACCTTTACGCATCAACGAAACTCCAAAGAGATACTATTGTAAAACAAGTTTTGAATACTACCGTTGAATTGGCTGGAAACAATACCATGACTTGCATCATCTGGCAACCAAAAGCGCAGGCTATGCGTATCCGAGCCAGGGGTAAAGGTCAAGAATGGCGGTTTGCGTGCTCCCTCAATTCCGAGTATGCTATGCGCGCTGCAGTGCTCAACTGCAGTCGGATCCCCATACCATCTGACAAACCATCATACCCAAAGAGGAAGCACACCATGAAAATTACCGATGTTACCCTATTGCGCATCCACGGCCACTACACGGGCCCCACTTTTCCAACTGGCGACCGCCAGGCGCGCCAGATTGATATTTATCCAGAATTTAACACCCCAGGCCGCATCACTGCACCCCAAGCTGGCGCAGCGTTGCGTGCGCTCTATGTGGAAATCCATACCGACGAAGGTGTTTCCGGCTTTTTTGGCCCGATTGAAGATTGGCAAGCCTTTCACATTGAACACAGCCTGCGCACCTATCTCATCGGGCGCGATCCACTGGCAACAGAGTTGCTCTATGACCAGATGATCCGCCAGGATCGGCATGGTCGATCGGGCTTGTTTATGACGGCGGTGAGCGCCGTCGATTGTGCGCTGTGGGATTTGAAGGGCAAGGCATGGCAGCAGCCGGTCTATCGCTTGCTGGGTGGGCCAACGCGCCCTGCCGTGCCCGCCTATGCCAGTATGTTGGGCTTTCCCACTGATCCAGCCGCCGCGGCAATGGTCGCGCAGGAATACAAGGCGCTTGGCTATACGGCACAAAAATGGTTCTTTCGCTATGGCCCTGGCGATGGTGCAGCGGGCATGGAGCAGAATCTAGCCATGGCCCAGGCCGTGCGCGACGCTGTTGGCCCTCACTACCAGATCATGTTTGATGCGTTCATGGGCTGGGATCTGACCTATGCCAGTCAAATGTTGCGTGAGTTGGAGCCGCTCCGCCCCTTCTGGGTCGAGGAACCCATCCCGCCGGAACGGGTCAGCGAATTTCGCAAGTTGAAAGGGGTAGCATCGGTGCCAATTGCCACGGGTGAACATGTCTATACGCGTTGGCAGACCAAGGAATTGCTCGTCAATCACGCCGTCGATGTGTTGCAAAATGATCCAGATTGGACGGGCGGCATCACCGAGCAAATGAAGCTGTGTGCGCTGGCCTCCGCCTTTGAAGTGCCGCTGATTGGGCATGGGCATTCGCTGTTGCCGGCGTTGCATGTGGCGGGTGCCCAGTCACCCGCGGCGGTGCCACGCGTCGAATATCTGGTGCGCTTCCAGGAGAGCAAGCAATATTTCCACAGCCCGATCTACCGGCCAGAACAAGGCGAAGTCATATTGCCCACCCTGCCTGGCCTGGGCATGGTGCTGGACGAAGCGCGCATTGAATCGCGCGAAGTGGTTCGCTATCATTAGAGATTATGCCGATTTATTATTTTGGCAACAAAACCAGGTGCAATTGTTCCTGTAGGTGCGGTTACAAACCGCACCTACGCGGTCGATGCCGACTTGTGCGGTTACAAACCGCACCTACGAATGCACAAAATTAAATCGGAATAAGGTCTGTTGATTCTATCGTACCACAACCAAATGCAAGGGAGAACAGAGCATGTATATTCAGGAAGCCGTCAACTGGAGTAACTTGAACGATGACGTTTTGCGCTTCTACAAAGCACTGGGTGTCGATATGATCCATGTGGACATCCGCAGTGGCGTGAGCAATGTGGCCGCTGGCCTGGGCGATGATCTGCGGGCAGGCCGGGATTGTACAACCCAGTTTGAACAGGCGCGCGCGTTGGTCGAGGCGCATGGGATGCGCTTGAACAATATCTTTATGTCCTGCTGGGCAGAAATTCCGCTGGGCAAGCCGGACGCCGATGCCAAGATCGATGCCTGGTGTCGCATGTTGGAAAGCTTGGGGCGCGCCGGCATTCCGCATCTGGGCTGGAATTTCAAGCCCATGGGCAATTTTCGCACGACAGCGGACATTGGCCGTGGTGGCGTCCAATACAGCACCTTTGATTATGCTGAATTTGTACAAAACCGGCCACAGCCGTATGCACCGCCGGTTGCCGAAGCAGAAATGTGGCAACGCATGGAAAAATTTCTGCAAGCCGTGATCCCGGTGGCCGAAAAAGCGGGTGTACGCATGGCGTTGCACCCCGACGATCCGCCCGTGCCCGAAGCGCTAGCCGGTGTGGCCCAGATCTGTTCAACACTGGAACAGTTCCGACGCATCTTTGTCCTGGTGTCCAGTCCCAACCACAGCATGTTGTTTTGCCAAGGCTGCATGACGGAACTGCTAGGCCAGGGCGTCTATGGCGCGATTGCCGAGATGGCCGCGGCGAACAAAATTGCCTGGGTGCATTTTCGCAATGTGCGCGGCCAGTTGCCGCGCTTTGCCGAAGTATTTCTTGATGAAGGCGACATCGACATGCGCCGTGCCATGACCATTTATCGCGATAACGGCTTTACCGGCCCCTACATGATGGACCACACTCCCCATTTTCCCCATGCCAACTCCGATTGGCTGGGCAAAGCCTACGCCATTGGCTACATCCGCTCGCTGATCCAGACGGTTTACCGATAAAGACAAGGAGACAAGAGAGAGCAGACACGAGACACGAGAACTCTTGTCTCCCTGTCTCCCCGTCTCTTGTCTCCCTCTCTTCCAGGAAGTTACATTATTTGGCTGATGTAGTGTCAAGCAACTTTGGTTATAGTAAGCTTTGTCGATTGTCTGATTCGAAGTGCCGGAAAGCGTTCTGTCTTTTGTCGCCTGGCCTGTGCTTTGCTGGAAGATGATCCTTGTTGCCCGCACGTGTACTCATTAGCCGATTCTGTTAGGCACGGTAGCCTATGCATGTAACCTATCCTTGGGGAAAGAAGTTGTAATTGCGTCCCTATTTACCCTTCAACCGACTGCGCGCGACCAGTGGGTGGCGGCCCTGCTTGGTGATGAGCTTGGCCCTCCTGGCGCTGCTCCAACCATTCGCCCTGCCGCCTTTCCTGGGGCCGCTGACCGCCAAAGCGGCGGACTGTAGCACTAATCTGGCCGTATTGGCTGCGGCGATGAATCATTTTAATCTCATCACGCTCGACGATCTCGCGACGACCTCGGAGGTAGAAGGGCGTACCTTTGTGGGTGGCAATTTTACATCGAGCAACTCGGCCAACTTTGCCATCAAATTATTAAATGATGTGGACAAGAGTGATAATACCTTTGTCGTCGTTGGCAATCTAGCCGCGGGCAACGCAATTGCCTTGAATGCTGGCACTCTGCGGTTGGGCGGGGCGCGCAACAATCGTCCGATCAACTTTAATGGTGGTGGCTCTCTGATTGCCGACAAGACACTATCGGACGCGAGTATGACGGAGTACGTAAAAGGGGCTTCGCTCAACTTGGCGCAGATCGCCAGCAATAATACGGCGACGATTCCTGCGGGGCAACCGGGGGCGCTGCGCTTTACAGTCTCGAATGTCAACAGTGATGGGCTGGCCGTTTTTAACGTCACGGCTGCCAGTATCTTTTCAAATGCATCTGCGCAACAACTTGAGCTCACCCCCGGCAGCGCCAAGACCATCCTGATCAATGTGTCTGGCAGCAGTGTGGATTGGAATAGCGGCAACAAGGTGGGCAACTTTACTAGCGCCGAGTGGCGAGCGCGTGTGATCTGGAATTTTCATGAAGCCACATCAATTAAGCTAAATGGCCGCAATTTTATGGGGGCATTATTGGCACCATTGGCCGCCGTGACCACCAATGGGAATATTGATGGCGCGACAGCCGTGCGCGCGTTAACCACCAATGCCGAGATTCATCTGCCCGTGTTTGCGGGCAGCTTTGGCAACGCATGTGCAGGCGCGGCAACATCCACCGCAACACGCACACCAACAGCAACCAATACACTGATACCGACCGCGACCGCAACACGCACACCAACGCCAACCAACACACCGACGTTTGCCCAGTCTTGCCCTGCCAATTTGCTCTTGAATCCCAGTTTTGAACAAACGAGCCCGATCCTCTGGAGTGGCGCGGCCAGGACCGACGCAACCTCGTGGATCATCAAGCCGGACGGTGTGCTATATGGGTATCACTACCGTAACGAAGCAGCCATGTATCAAGATGTGACGGCGCAAACAGGGGCCACCTACAGCGTTTCCTTCTATTCCGCTTCGCATGTGCCCGGTGTCCAGACGGTCAGGTTTCAATATTTCACCGCGGCCAATGCGGCAGTTGGCACGGCGCAGATACATACTATTTCCAAGGACATTGACACCGATGGCCGCTTTGGTGGGCCATACACTTTATCCTTGGGCACCGCTCCCGCCACCGCTGCCAAAGTCCGTGTGACGGTGAATGCCAATGGTACAGACTGGGCCAAAGTTGATGCTTTTTGTCTGCAAGCTATTCTCCCAACCGCGACCGCAACACGCACGCCAACGCCAACCAGTACACCCATACCAACCGCGACCGCAACACGCACACTAACGCCAACCAGTACACCGATATCAACCGCGACCGCAACACGCACATCAACGAATACGCCTATCCCAACAGTCAATACGCCCGCCTCTGTACCAGAGGCAAGTGCCATCTGCCAGGTGACCTACACGGTGACCGATCAATGGAACAATGGCTTCAACGCCAATGTGGCGATCACCAACAATAGCAGCAGTGCCATCAATGGCTGGCAAGTAGGGTGGAGCTTCTCAGGCGACCAGCAAATCACCAATCTGTGGAATGGTTCTCTCTCCCAAAATGGTCAGCGTGTAACGATTGGCAACCTGAGCTATAACACCGTGATCGGTGCGAATGGCGGCACGCAGAGTTTTGGCTTTGGCGCGAGTTTCAGTGGCAGCAATGCCATTCCAACAACCTTTACTTTGAATGGTGTGCTCTGTAACCAAAGCGCAGTGGCAACCAACACCCCCACTGTGCTGCCGCCAACGCCAATCAACACGCCCCTGCCTGCCGCCGATCTGGTTGTTGTCAAATATGGCAAGCCTGCCCGCGTGGCCGCCGGTGAGGTGCTCACCTATACGATTGTGGTGACGAACGCAGGGCCGTCCGCCGCCGTGGGGGTTGTCATCACCGATCCCCTGCCACCGGGTGTGAACTTTCAATCTGCCACAACTGGTTGTACACAAGCTGTGCGCATTGTAACCTGTAGCGTGGGCACATTGCCGATTGGCGCAACCAGGACATTTACGATTGTCGTGCGCGTCGATCCGGCACTACAGGGGCTGGATTCTCGCCGCGCGCACACACTTGCATTGGCCAATTCAACCCGTCGCCTAGGGCGTGGGGATGCGGATCACCTGGCCTGGGCGAACAGTGTCTGAATCAGTAATCTGAGAATTGGCGGCCAAAATCGCCGGGACTGTCGTATTGTATTGACGCGCAACACTACTCAGCCATTCGCCGGTTTGAATCGTATGGGTGACGACCGGGGTTTGGCCTACCCCCGTTTGGCTGGCTGGGGCGCTAGATGCCGAGACTGCGCCCGTGCCCCCGGCAACTGTTGCCAAAACGATCGGTTGGCTAGCCGCGGCTGGCCCCGACACAGTTGCGACAGTTGCGACAGTGGCGACCGTTGGGGCAATGGCCACAGCAGCAAAAAAGAACACAAGTAATAAAGCAAAGACAACAATTGCCGCAAAGCCGAGCCAAGCACGGTCCATGATTTCCCCCCTTTCCTTCTCGTAGTAAAACTATACTACCCTAACACAAAAACCTGATCCAGTCGCATATCCAGCCATAAAAAAGGTAACGCTTCATGCCGCGGTTTTCACGCCTGGGAACGCCGCCGGATGGCGGCAAAGCCTTGGTCAGGTGGTCAAGGCGGCCCATGCGCGCCGTAGGGAAAGCGACTCGCCGCTGAGTAGCGTTTGCGCCCGAAAGAGACGCGCCATCAGCCAAACGGCCCCCAGTCCAGTCAGCGCCAGCAACGTTAGACTGAAAACATGTTGCCAAAGGGGAACGGTTGTCACGCCAATGCGCAACAACATGGCAACCGGTGCAGAAAAAGGCACCAAACTCAACGTCGTAGCCAGGCGGTCATCGGGTGCCGCTACAATCACGGTCCACAAATAAAAGGGAATCAAAATTGGCAGGCTCACAATAAAGACCCACGCGCGACTGTTCTCCAAATTGGGCGCCAAGGCCCCAATTCCGGCCATGACGGTCGCATAGAGTAGATAGCCACCAAACGCATAGAGCAGGAACAAGCCCAAATCCGCCGTGGACAAGTTGCTCGTAGCCAGGGTGGTCGTAAAATCGGTTCTACCGGCGGCGAAGACAAGCCAGCCAAAAACAGCCCAGATCAGGTATTGCACCAAGGTCAGCAAACTCAGGCCCAACAGCTTGCCCGTGAGTAGTTGGGTGGGACGCAGTGACAGCAACAAGACTTCCATCACCCGGCTGCTTTTCTCTTGCAACAGACTCTGCAACAGATAGCTCCCACTGGTAAAGAGCGGCGTCATAATCAAAACGGTCACCAAGAAAGGCAGAAAATTCAGATCCCCTGGCTCGCCTGTCGCCATCTGGCTTGCGCTCACATCCACAAAGGTCGGGCTACCGCCATTGAAGGGACGGCGCAGGCGTGTACGCTCGCCATCATCCAGGTGGGGCAACAGATTGGCAAGCAACACTTGATCAAATTGTTCAGCATCCAATGGCGCGGCAATCGCCGGCAGTTGGTGGCTCACACGTTCCACAGCACCGGTTGTGCGATAATCTGGCGCGATCACATAATAGGCGATCAGCGTGCCACGCCGCAGCGATCGTTCGGCGCTGGCGGTATCCGGAAATGCGCTAAAGCGCGTGGTCAGACGGCCAACCGCTGCATCTGCTGGTCTGCCTTGAATCAGATCGGCCTGATCCACATAGCCAACGGTCACGATGATCGTGTTGCGCGGGCGCGCTGGCATGGGCGACATGGGCGACGGTGGGGCCGACCGTATTTCGGCATTAGAAATGGTGGTGACTGCCCAGATAATGAGAAAGGTCATTGGCAACCCCAGCAACCCCAGCCAAAACCCACGGGAACGGATCCGTTGGCGAAATTCACGCAGGCCCACTAGAAGCGTCTTGTTCAATGCCAATGACTCCCTTTGCTTACAATAGCCAAGTTTCTATGCACTACGCAATGCCTGCCACACCTGACGCGGACGAATACGCTGACCATACAGCAACATCACGCTGCGGAAGATGCGCGCCACAAACCAGGTGCTGACGAATAGACTCACCAGGATCAGGCCCAGGGCTGCACTCAATTGCCAGGTCGGCACAGGGGTCAGCGCCATGCGGAAAAGATTGAGGGTGGGTGCGGTCAGCGGAAAGAGGCTGAGCGCGACCGCCAACTGCCCATTCGGTTCGCCCGCAACCAATCCCAACAGCCAGAGTGGTGCCAACCCAAAGAAGCTGAGCATGCCCGCCAACTGCTGTGCCTGTTGCCCGTCACCCGCAATGATGCCCAGCCCAGCTCCCAATACAGCATATAAGAGATAACCCGGCACACCGAGCAAGACTGCCCACAACACAGCCTGTCCAGAGATGCTCCACGCGCCCACGGCCAAGTCACCCCAAAACGCCAGCGCCGCGGCGATGAGCGCGCCCAACAGCCATATCCCCATCTGCGTGAGACTCAATAGACTCATGCCAAGCACCTTGCCCATCAATAGTTCGCGCACCGACAGCGAGGTGATCACCATCTCTAGTGCGCGCTGATCTTTCTCGCGCACCATGGCGGCCCCCATTTGGCCAGCACCGGTAAAGACCACCAACGCAAAGGCCAAGCCTAGCGCCCCCGGAAAGAAGATGCGGATCAGCAGGGACGGGCCTTGGGGCACGCGCACGCCACTGTTGCGTGCGACATAGGTGCGCACCGAGGGCTCAGCCAGGCGTGCCAGAAGCCACGCTGGTGCATCGGGCAGTTGGGCACGCCGCAACCGATGATCCAGGGCAGCCTCCCAGCGATCGTTGAGCCGCTCTGTGCCATAGAAAATGGGGGGTGTGCCCGTAAAATAATTGGGTGGAATCACCAAAAAGGCGTCGATCGCACGGCTGGCGCTAGCGACGGTGGCGGCCTCGATATCGGCAAAGGCGCGCAACGCCAACCCTGGTTCTGCGTTGGCATCCCCTGGCAATGGTTCAGCAAAAAGCGCGGCCAGCTTGCCCGTTTGATCAACAACCCCCAGCGTAGTCAGACCCTGTTCGCGTGTGGCAAGCCAAAAAGGCACAGACCCGGCCACGACCATCACCAACGGCAGCGCCAAGGTCAAGACGAGAAAGGCACTGGAACGCACCCGCCGCCAATAGGTGGCGCTAGCGACCAACCAGATTTTTCTCATGCTGACCCCTGCATGTGGCGGTTATCGGTGGTCGCCACTTCCTCGGCGCTCAGTTCGCGGCCGACCACCTTCACAAAAATCTCATCAAGCGATGGTTCGACGCGCTCAAAGCGCTCCACGGTAATGGCCGGTAGATTGACCAATGTTTTAAGTAGCGCTTCTGGCTGTAGTCCTTCGCGTAGTAAGAGACGATAGCGACCATTCTGCGTTGTGACTTGCGCCACGCCATCTAGCGGTGGCAAATCTCCGCGCAGGTCAACTTCGACAATGTTGGCGGCAAAGCGGCGACGAATCTCTTGCAGCGAACCATATAACACTTGTTGACCCCGGTCAACCAGGAGAATGCGTTCACACATCTCCTCCACTTGGTGCATCTGGTGCGTACACATAATAATCGCCATGCCGCGATCGCGCATGGTATAGAGGAGATCCTTCACCACGCGCGTGTTGACCGGATCCAGCCCGCTAAAAGGCTCATCGATGATAATCAATTCGGGCTCGTGGATCGTGGCCGCCACAAATTGGGCCTTCTGGTTCATGCCACGACTCAGCGCCTCGATCTTGCGTGTGCGCACATCCCATAAATTCACCTGGCGCAGATATTGTTCGGTCTTGGCATGGGCCACTTTGCGGCTCAACCCTTTGAGTTGGCCCAGAAAGAGAATGGTGTCGAGCAATGTCATATCTTCATACAAGCCACGCTCCTCGGGCAGATAACCGATGCGCTCCTTGGTTGCTTCGGTCATCGCGCCTCCCAAGATGCAAATCTCTCCGGCGCTCGGGCGGATGATGTCGAGAATCATGCGGATCGTCGTCGTTTTGCCGGCACCATTGGGGCCAAGCAGACCAAAGATCTCGCCACGCATCACGTCGAACGATAGGTCGTTCACCGCCTGCACGGTCGCATAACGTTTGGAAAGATGCCGAACTTCGAGCGCAGGGGTTAACTCTGCCATGAGCGATTTCCTTTGTATATTGATTGTATATGCTACTTATACCCTGCTCTGTGGATTGCTGCGCACTTATCTATCATAATCAATCGGGCTGCTTGCTATCAAGACTTTACTTTATACTGAACGCCATTTTACACTGCGATTCGGCCATTACCCTACCAGAGGCTTGATCGAAAGTCAACCAGACACCTAGACTGGCACACAATTTGCGGGTCAAGTGCCAGATGATGAAATTGGAGATACCCACAACATGCCACGTCGACACCTACTTGAAATTCATGAACAGCCTTGGTGCCCCGCTGCGATCCGTGACGGGGCCACCGATTGCCTACGCTTGATTGCCACGGTTGGCAATCAATATAAACACGTTGCCCCACTCTTGCAGCACGCCCTTGTAGCCGCAGGGGCTACCCGAATTATTGATCTTTGTGCGGGCGGCGGTGGACCTTGGCGTTCACTAGCGGGCAAACTCAGCACATACCAAGGAGAGCCGGTACAGATTTTGCTCACCGATCTCTATCCCAATCAGGCGGCTGGCGAGGCCCACCCAACAGCCACTACACCCCAGCTTCACTTTGTGAGGACACCGGTTGACGCCACCCAGCCCCCTGTCGAGTTAAGCGGCTTTCGCACCCTGTTTACTGCGTTTCATCACTTTTCGCCCGAGCAAGCGCAAGCAATTTTACAAGACGCCGTTACCCGTGGTCAAGGTATTGCAATTTTCGAGCAGACAGCGCGCACACCAGTAGCCTTGATGACCATGTTTTTGCTGCCCTGGCTGGCTTTGCTGGCCGTACCTTTGAACCGGCCTTGGCGGCGCGCCAGCTTCTTTTGGACCTTTATCCTCCCGGCCATTCCGCTGGTACTCTGGTTTGACGGCATGGTCTCTTGCCTGCGCACCTATTCAACCAGCGAGTTGGCGACGCTGGTCACGTCACTCAAACCTTCGCCCGACGGCGTTACGTATGTGTGGCAGATTGGCAAAGTGCGCAGCCCACTCTCGCCGATTGGGGTGAGTTATGTGATCGGCTATCCGGTGGCTGGATGAGCATAGTGGGGTAGCGCGCCGCGCGTTGCATTGACAAAATAGGTGGCCAACGGCGGTGCGGCCCGCCCCAAACGCACCAAGGTATCCGCCAGCAAAGGCTGCGCCAAGACGCGCTGCAGAAACCGTCCTGTGCGTACCCGCTGACAAAATTCGGCGTGCCACAATTTTTGATAGGTGGCAGCCCATGCGGCAAGACTTATCTCCCCGTGCAGAAAAGCATCGGCCAGGGGCGCGCATAACTCCGCCGAACGCAATGCCATTGCCATGCCATCACCGCAAAGGGGTGGCAGCATCACAGCCGTATCACCCACACAAGCCACACCATCCCAGGGCATGGCAGGACGGCCTGTGTCAACTGGCGCAACGGTGGCAATGGTTTCGGCCAAGATGCGCCCACCCGCCAGTCTCTGCCCGATCGACGGATTCCATTCGGCAAGCGCAGCCAAGGCAGCCAGTACCGATTGACCGGTGCGCCGAAAAGCGGCGTAGGAGAGCAAGAAACAGAAATTAGCGCGCCCACCTTCAACCGGGTTCAGGCCAGCATAGCCCCCTGGAAAGAAAAATAGCTCGACCTGGGCTGGCATGGGCAGATCGACATAGTGACATTTGATGCCCACTGCCAGGGGGCGCGTGTGGGGCGCAGAATGGGGCGGCAGAGCTGTCATGTTATGACGACCACAGGCCATGATCAGCGCACGTGTGCGGACGGTGGCAGGGGGTAGGGTGGCGCCGGCTTGCGTCCGTTCCTGTAGTTGGAGCACATAATGGTTATCACTTTTGGTAAATTCTTTCACCGTCACACCATTCCAGAGCGCAACGCCTTTATGCTGGGCCGCCGCCGCCAATGCCGCGTCCATGACAAAACGACTAACGCCCCATGCGGGCCCGGGCAAGGTCATGCGTACAGTCTGGCCACGCTGTGTCGTCACCGTGGCATGGGTTAGTGCGACGGGTTGCCCGGCGGCGACTGCCGTTGCTAGATCCAACGCCTGCAGCGTGGCCTGTGCTTCGGGCGACAGAAATTCGCCACAGACTTTATGACGGGGAAAGTGATCGCGTTCCAGCAGCAGCACATCCCACCCGCGCTGTGCCAACGCGGCGGCCGCGGCACTGCCCGCTGGCCCTGCACCCACAATCACCACATCGTGCATTTGATTCATAGCACCTCCAGTGTCTGCTATGCAGTCAGCCTACGCCCAACGCGGCCACAGTGGCGCGCGCATTTGTTATATCCTGAACAGGTACATAGCTCAAACGCGCCATCTCAATCACAAGACCAGGGCCAAATGCCATAGCCACGCCAGATAACCGTTGTACCGCGGCCTTGGCACCATTCGTGCCTATCCTTGGAGAATGACCATTGGTGTGTGCCATCGATTCCGGTTGATGGGCCGAGTGTAGGGTGCGCTGCAACTCATCCAGCACAAAAAGAATGGTGGCAGAAGAAAGATTGCCATACTGTCGTAAAATTTCACGGCTGGCCGCAACCTGGGCCGGCTCCAGGTCAAAGAGTTCGGCCAGACGATCCACAATGGCGCGACCACCGGGGTGAATCGCCCAAAACTGGGGGCGTTGTTGATCGGCAAAGAGTGCCTCTAACGCAACCGGCGCAATCTCCGCTAGGTAATGGGGCACCTTGGGCGAGAGTTTCAAGGTAAAACCATAATCACCAATAGCCCAGACCATCTCAGACTCAGTATCCGGCTTGGTACCCGTGTGGAAACTCTCTAATTGAAAGAAAGCACTGTCACTGGGCAGCGGTTGGCCGACCAAACAGGCCGCTGCGCCATCGCCAAAGAGTGCATACGCGATCAACTGTTCACGGCCAGGGTTGGGCTGTACATGCAGCGAACAAAGCTCTACAGAAACCACCAGGACGCGGGCATCCGGTTGACTGCGTACAATCTCATAGGCCGAGCGTAAGCCATTGAAGGCAGCAGAGCAGCCCATAAAGCCAATTAAACTGCGGTGCACAGTCGGGGCCAGTTTGAGTTCGCGTGCGATCACAAAATCTAGCCCTGGGGCAAAAAAACCAGTGCAACTGACCACCACCAGGTGTGTAATCGAAGCCAGTACCGCCTCGGGTGTGTTGCCAGACTTTTGTGCATAGGCTTCCACGGCGCGCCGTGCTGCGTTTTGGCCAAGTGGCGGCGCTTCCTTGGTATAAATGGCCATGCGCTCTGCGGTTGTTGGGGCACCATCATAGGGCTGACCAGGGGCAAACCGCGATGCGGTGGGGGGCTGCAAATAATCTGCGCAACAGGAATAGCGCGCGTCAATGGCTGAATTAATGTGCAGGCTATGCAGTAAACGTCTCATGGCAGGTTGGTGTTCTAGTGAGTTAGCCATCCATTCACCGATCTGTGTTTGTGCGACTTGATAAGCGGGTAATGCTGTCCCAAATGACAACATAGCGACGGCGGGCCAGTGGGATGGTGAGTTGGCGAATGATTTGTGATTTGTTCGGTACGTCTGCCCTGCGATGTTCATTGTTTTGCCCTCCGGCTGTCGGTATTACTGAACTTTAACTATGGTATACTAGCCTCAGTTGTTTGTCGTGTGTCTCTGGAATGGAGTAAACCAATGAACCAACAAGCGCTACGCAATTGGCTGACTCATCTACGCCTACACTATCAACTTCTGTTAGCGCCCATTTTTGTCTGGGGCTATCTACTGGCAGGTCAATATCCCGACCCTAAATTCTGGATAGCTTTTGTGGCTTTTCACATCTTTTTGTATGGCGGCACCACAGCCTATAACTCCTACTATGACCGCGATGAAGGACCTATCGGTGGGCTGGAGAAACCGCCCCTGCCGGTATCCACGCTGCTTCCTTTTGCCTTGGGTATACAAGCTATCGGGGCCCTCTTAGCAACAGCCGTCAATTTACCTCTTCTGCTCATCTATGTGATCATTCTTGTGATGGGTATGGCTTATTCGCATCCACGAACGCGCTTTAAAGGACATCCACTGCTAGGGCTGATGACCGTAGGCATTGGTCAAGGAATATTGGCTGCGCTAGGGGGATGGGTGACAGGGAATCCTCATCTTACGCAGCTCAGTATAATGGATTGGGTGGGTATTGTAGCCGTTGCATTGGTGACAGTTGGTTTTTATCCCATTACACAGATCTACCAAATCAAAGAGGATTTAGCACGTGGGGATCTTACCTTCGCGGCCTGGGTGGGCCCACAACAGACCTTTCGTTTTGCGATCAGCGTGCAAGCGCTAGCAGCGCTACTCTTGATCGGCGTGATTAGCCAGGTATTGGGGCCACTCCAGGCAGTGATCGTGGCAATCTTTTATGGCACCCTCCTAGTTGCGACTATGCAGTGGGCAACAAATTTTGACAGTACCGACGTGCTTGCCAATTTTCGCAAGGTAATGCGCATTAACACCTTTACCTCAATTGGCTTTCTTGGCTTCCTTGTCTTGCACCTCTTCTACCTCATACCACGCTAAATCGGCTTCTTACTGTGCAGGCGGCGTTAAGACAACATCGATCAGATGAATCACCCCGTTGGCCGCAATAATATCTGCCTGCACAATCTGGGCCTGATTGACCAACACCGTGCCATCGGCAGCCGTGGTAATCGTAATCGGTTGACTGGATGTGGAGAGCGCCGAGCCAAGGCGTACTAAGTCGGCGGCCAGCACATTATCCGCCACGAGATGATATTGCAACACAGCGGCTAAGTCACCCGTTGTGTTGAGCAGGGTCTGCAATTGGGCCGCCGGAATCGCCTCAAAGGCTGCATTAGTCGGTGCAAAAACAGTCAATTCACCGGCTACTTCCAGCGCTGGCAACAGACCAGCCGCCCCCAGCGCGGTTTCCAGCAGGTCTAGATCTGCTGTGGCGCTGATCACTTCACCAATCGTCATCTCAGCCGTATTCATTGTGACAATCTGTGCGGTTGTGGTCACCAATTGCGTCGTTGTTACGGCCACGGTCGGCGCCACACTTGCGGCAGCTATGGTGGGGGCGATCACCAGATCAGCGGGTAGCAGGACCGTGTCAATCGCATGAATCATGCCGTTAGTCGCCATTATATCAGCCTCAATCACGGTGGCAGCAGCCACCTGCACCACGCCATCCGCCGTCAAGGTGATAGGCAATGTCGCACCAAAGGCACTCAACACACTGCCCAGGCGCACAAGACCGGCGGCGTCGAGCTCTTCAATTAACAAATGATTCTGGAGGAGGCTGGTCAATAGCGGCGGGTTCGCCAGCAGTGTATCCAAGATGCCAGCCGGTAAGGCCGCAAACGCGTCATCCGTGGGCGCAAAGAGCGTATAGAAGGTTGTATCTGAGCCCAGTTCATCGGTCAGATTCACGGCGGCAATCGCCGCATTCAATGTGCTAAACTCCGGACGAGCCGCTACGAGCGCGGCCAGCGTGCCAGTTTGCACCTCGGCTGCCGTCACGGCGGCGGTGGGCGTGAGCACGGGCGTTGCTGTCACGACGAGCGTATCAGCGGGGACAGGGGTAGCCGTTAGTACAGCAGTCGGTGTCATCGCCACGTTGTCGGTCAAGGTAGAAGCCGCGGTAATATTTTCGGTGGCGGTGATGGTCGCGTCGGATGTCTCTAGCGCAGCCGGAGTTTCCCCTGGCGCAACCGGCGTGATCGCACAGGCCCCAAACAGGGCCATGGTGAAGAAGAAAATGGGCAATAACAAACATTGTTTCATACTGCTCCTTTCTGTACCAAACACCGCTCAGTACAGATGATTATCGATAAGTTACGATTACGACAAGGTTAAATTCGTGTTGAATTCATTCAACACTTGCGACGGCAAAGGTGTTTAAACACGTTTGCTATCCCAGGCTCTGAATTCATGCAGAGCAGCAGGTGATGCAATTTAACGTTGGCGTACTAGAAAGGTGATTGGACACACCAGCGTACGTGCGTAGGGTCTCTGCGGCCAGTCTATCGGCTACTAGGCAAGATTGCCATAGGCTACGGTACAAGATTAAGATACAGAAAGGGTCATGTGACTAACCGCAAGCATGTGCCGCGCAACCCTTGCCCGCCCGACATGTGGTACAATAGAGGACAACTATCCCTGTTTTCACATTTGTAGTGAGCAACGCCATAGATGATAAAAATTTACAAGCATTTACCCTAGGCGCTTGCAAAGAAATAAGGATCCAGCGCTTGCCAAACAAAATCATGCGTAGGGGCGGCCTTGCCGCCGCCCCTACTGGATACTTGATTCTTTGAAATGTCCCTAATCATGCATGATCATCTATGCGCGATTGCGTTATCGTGAGGAGTCAGCCCCATGCCACTCAAAGTTGCCATTGTTGGCACCGGCAATGTTGCCGCGCAGAACTATCTGCCCTATCTCGTGCAGAATAAGGATGTAACCCTCAGCTATTACAACCGCAGCCGTGACAAAGCGCAAGCCGTGGCCGAAAAATTTGGCGGCACCGTCGCCGATTCACTGGCCGAGCTCATGGCCAATGATCCTGATACGGTGCTGGTATTGACCCGCGAAACAGATCGCTATGCCGTAGTCAGCGATCTGTTGGACTTGCAGCCACGCCGCATCTTTTTTGAGAAGCCCCTGGTGGCGCAACAAGGACAGGCCAATGTGACCGAAGAAGACTTTCACAAAGCCCACACGCTCCTCAGCCGCGCCCACGCCGCCAAGGTGGAGACGGCCATGGTCTTTAACTATCGCTTCTTCGCACAGACGATCAAAGCGCGCGAACTGATTGCCGCGCATAACTTGGGCCGTCCTGTCCACTTTACCGGCCTGGTTCATTATGCCTGTTGGAGCCACTGTATCGACCTCATGTTGGCCTTTATGGGGCCCGTCAGCACAATCACGGCGCTGGCCGCACCCGAGGCGCGCCCGTGCATGGGCAGCGACAATGTGCGCGATGTCACCGCCGCGCTGCGCATGGAAAATGGTGCCACGGGCACGATCATTGGCACCTGTAGCATTGATTTCAAGCTGCCGCTCTACGAATTGAATCTCGCGTTTGAACGGGGACGCATTACCATGCGCGACCTGGATGGCGATCTGGAGTTGATCAATTATGCCAGTGAGCGCCACACCACCCACGCGCTTAGCCGCAATGTTTCGCGCTGGGATCAATACCGCGCCTCGTTTGGCAAGGCGATCAACGCCTATCTCGACACCGTGCGTGCCGGCACACCACCACCCGTGCCCGGCTTGGCCGGCCTGCAAGAATTGCAATTTGAAGCCGCCCTTAAATATTCAATTGCCCAAGACAAACCGGTGGCGATCGCCGAGGCTTTTCCGATTCAGCTATGATATAGCCTTGTCATTAGCCAAAGACCAACCGACCAACCGACCAATCGACTATATCCTCTCACCAAGGAGACACCTCTATGAAACTCGGCCTCGGCCTCTATCGGGCGCTATTGACGCCTGACAATTTGCGTTTTGCCAAACAGGCGGGCTGCACCCACATTGTCGCCCACTTGCCGGGCCATTTTACGCGCGGCGACAAGATCATCACCTCGGACAATGCTAACGCCGGCTTCGGCATTTCGGAGGGCGACGATGCGATTTGGACATACGCTGGCTTGCGCGATCTCAAGGCAATGGTCAACGCCGAAGGGTTGGAACTGGAGGCGCTGGAAAACTTTGCCCCCGCCCACTGGTACGATGTGCTGCTGGACGGCCCGCAACGCGCAGCTCAGCTGGCGCACCTCAAAACCATTATCCGCGATCTAGGGCGCGTGGGCATCCCGACGATGGGCTACTGTTTCACGTTGGCTGGCGTTTGGGGGCGCAGTGAAGGTCCCTATGCACGCGGCGATGCCAAATCGGTTGGCTTCAAAAATCCTACCCAAGCCCCGATTCCCGGCGGCATGGTCTGGAATATGGTCTATGATGTGGCACGTTTCAACGCGGCCGCGCCGGATGACGTTGTCACGCCGGTGGCTGCGCCCGAAATTTGGCGGCGGCTACAGGGCTTTCTAGAGGAGATGATTCCCGTCGCCGAAGAAGCTGGCGTTAGGTTGGCCTTCCACCCCGACGATCCGCCGCTGCCCACGCTACGCGACACGGCGCGCCTGGTCTATCAGGGCGATCATTTCCAGAAGGTGCTGGATCTCAAGCCCAGCGCGGCCAATACAGTGGAGTTCTGTGTGGGTACGATTTCCGAGATGCAGCATACCGATGTCTACGCCACCGTTGATCGTTACAGCCGCGCTGGCAAGCTGGCCTATGTCCATTTGCGCAACGTACATGGCAAAGTGCCCAACTACCACGAGATGTTTGTCGATGACGGCGACACCGACATGATCGAAGTGTTGCGCATTCTGCACAGAAATGGCTTTGATGGCGTGCTCATTCCCGATCACACGCCGTTGCTCGAATGCGCCGCGCCTTGGCACGCTGGCATGGCCTATGCGTTGGGTTGGATGAAAGCCGCGTTGACCCTGATCGAAAAGGAGTAAAGTTTGCATGATCCGCACCCCAGTCGTCTCCGCCAGCCTGGTGGCGGTCGGCTATGCTAGTCCGCAACAAATTCTGGAAATCGAATTTCATGACGGCTCAATTTACCACTACTTCGCCGTGCCAGCTTATGTCTACACCGGGTTGATGAGCATGGCATCGCACGGCTATTATTTCCAGACCTTTATCAAAGAGGGTGGCTATCGTTATCAGCGTATCCAGTGAATCACTGTGGCCTGTCAAATGGAAACGTCCGTCTGATACGCCACAGCATAATCTATCCCAAAGGAGATCAGTATGTCGTCCCCAACAATTGAAATCCGCCCCTTTGCGCCACAGCAAGCCAGCGATGATGAGCTGCGCCTACTCAACGTGTATGAAAATGCGCTCCGGCACGAACGCGTGCCCGAAGATCCAACCGTTTCCGATGCCGAATGTATCCAATGGTGGCGCAGCAAACCTGATTCTTTCGTGATCGAGCCCTGGCTTGCCTGGAATGATAAGGGCATGATTGTCGGCAAGGCCTTTGCCATTATGCAGAAGAGTGACTCGAATCAGCATCTGTTGCAATTTGATTTGGATATCCACCCCGCTTATCGCCAACAGGGATTGGGCAAACGTTTGCTGGCTTCTATGGTGGCGGTTGCGCTGCGCAACGACCGACGTTTGCTGCCGGGCGGCACGACCGATCGCGTGCCGGCCGGGGCAATTTTTATGGAACGCATCGGTGCGCGTAAAGGCATTGAGGGGCACACCAATCAACTCCTGATCGCCGAACTCAATCACACCTTATTGGCCGAATGGCAACAGCGCGCCCGGGAACGCGCCAACGGTTTCACGCTTGGGCTGTGGGATGGGTTCTATCCAACCGAAGAACTGACCGAAATTGCTCATCTCTATGATGTCATGAATACAGCGCCACGGGGTGAACCAGATATAGAAGACTTTCACATGACACCGGCGCAATTGGTTGAATGGGATCAAAATCTGATCGCCACCGGCACGCAACGCTGGACCCTCTACGCGCGCGACGAGGCAACTGGACGCATTGCTGGGTTCACCGTTGTCTTTTGGCATGCGGATCGTCCTCACCTTTTGTTCCAGGGTGATACTGGCATCTTTCCCGACTATCGCAACTTGGGGTTGGGACGTTGGCTCAAAGCGGCTATGCTGGAAAAGGTTTTGCGGGAACTGCCCCAAGTGACCGTCGTCCGCACAGGCAACGCCGACTCGAATGTGGCCATGCTGAAGATCAATCACGAATTGGGTTTCAAACCTTTTATGGCTGAATGTTATTGGCAGGTAGAGCGGACACAGGTAGAGGCGTACTTGCAACAACAAGCAACATGATCAACCTATGCACGAAGTGAGTGAGTTGCCATCCACGGCGGGTGCCCAAAGGACGCCCGCCGTGGATAGTCACGGCGTCAGATGCACCTTGACCGCGCCCGAGCTTTTGTCGGCGGCGATGGTAAAGGCATGGGCAATCTCAGCCAACGGAAAGCGATGGGTGACAATTTGCGTGACATCAACTTTGCCCGTGGCGATCAGATCGATGGCGGCCTGGAAATCCGTGTGCATGCCACTGTAGCCATAACAGTTCGACCCCGTGACCAGCACTTCAGACCAGACAATCCGGCTCAGATCGATTTCGAGCGGCTTGTGATAACCAGCAACCAACACCAATGTCCCACGCTGGCGTGTAATTGCCAGTGCATCATTGAAATGTTCGGCACCACCCACCGTCTCGATCACCGCGTCCATGCCCAACCCGTCGGTAAGTTCCTTAACTACATCCTTGACATCATGCTGGGTCGTCTCCACCACATGATTGGCTCCCAACGCCCGCGCCATGGCCGCCTGCTGTGGATATTTGACCGTGATCAGCGTCTCCTTGACGCCATTTGCCTTGGCCACGGCCAGACAGAGCAACCCAATCGTGCCGCCCCCAATCACCGCCACGCGATCCTGATGGGTGGCGCGGGCTTGCGCCAATGCACGCACACCCACCGCCAGCGGCTCGACCAACGCACCTTCCTCATCACGCATGCTGTCAGGAATCTTAAAAAGACCCGAAGCGTGCGCCGTGGTAGTTTCGGCAAAACCGCCGTGCAACTCATGCGAGACGCCCTTGCGCGCCAAGCAATGATTGTATTGTCCCGTGCGGCAGTAGATACAGTCGCCACAGTGGGAAAAACATTCGATCACCACGCGGTCGCTCGGCGCAAAATCAGTCACACCGTCACCGACTTGCGTGACAACACCACAGGTTTCGTGGCCGTGCGCCACCGTGTGCGACTGATTCCAATGGCCGAAGTAGCTGTGCAGATCGCTGCCACAGATGCCCGATTGTTTCACAGCCACGTTGACATAGCCCGGCGGTGGTGGCTGCTGTGCCACTTGCTGAATGCCGATTTGGCCGATGCCGGTAAAGATGCCCGCTTGCATGGTCTCCTTTGTCATTGGTGCTTTGTCCTTTATCATTTATCATTGTCCTTAGGGTCTGTCCAGAAATAAAGTAGCTAATTTATGTGATGTTACCCGAGTAAATCTGTCTAAAATCATCTATGTTATTCTTGGACAGACACTTAGGGTATGTCCAGAAATAAAATAGTGAATTTACGTGATGTTACCCAAGTAAATCTGTCTAAAATCATCCATGTTATTCTTGGACAGACCATTAGGCCATTGCAAAGAATAAAGTATCCAGTAGGGGCGGCTTGCAGCCGCCCATTCTCAGCGAGCCAAACGCGGGGCGGCTGCAAGGCCGCCCCTACGCATGATTTTGTTTGGCAAGCGCTGGATACTTATTTCTTTGCAAGCGCCTTAGCCGTTAGCCATTGGCTATTGATTATTCGTCTTCCTTTGTATTGCTTCGTAACTCAATTGCCTTAAAACTCGCGCTTCACCTCGGCCAATGCACCTTCCACGGCGGTCAACACGCGATCCATATCGGCTTCGGTATGGGCCGCCGAAAAGCCATGGTGGGGCGACGGATGGAAGTAGACCCCACGCGCAATGCACCCTTTGATAAAGGTCAATTCCATGGCGCGATTTTTCTGGGCAGCTTGGCGATAGTTGGTCACCGGCTCCTGCACACCAAAATAAAGGCCAAAACGCGGCCCCAGGTGTTGCAGGCGAAGCGGGACACCACTCTGATCAATCAACGCTTGGAAGCCCGAATAGAAATGTTCGCCCACCGCATCCATCCGTTCATAGAAACCGGGCGTGCGATATTCGGTCAGGGCAGCGGATGCAGCCAGTACACCCGTGAGATGGGCCAAAAAGGTGCCACTCATTTCGCTGGTGCCCAGCGGTTTCAACCCCTGCATCACGGCGCGCGTACCCGCCAACGCGCTGATCGGCATCCCCGCGCCAAAAGCCTTGCCCAACACACAGAGATCGGGCGTCACGCCCAGATATTGTTGTGCGCCGCCGGGGGCCATACGAAAGGCGGTCAAGACTTCATCAAAAAAGAGCAGCACGCCATGCGCGTCGCACAGCTCGCGGCAGCGCTGGGCAAAACCTGGCTCTGGCAGAATACAGCCCTGGTCATAGTTGATCGGCTCCATGATCAGCGCCGCCACTTCTCTGCCGTACAAGGCAAAGGCTGTCTCTAGCGCCGGTACATCGTTGAAGGGCACCACAATGATTTGTTCACTGTTGTGTGCGGGCATTCCGCCCGATTCGGGATAGGCATGGGGCGCGTCCACCGGACCGGCCTCGGTCAGCGGCGGCGACACGCTGTAGTTGAGCGCGTCACTGTAGCCATGAAAGTGCCCCTCGAACTTGATGATGCGCTCACGCCTGGTGACGGTGCGCGCCAGCCGCAGCGCGTGCATCACCGTCTCTGTGCCCGAGCCAGCAAAGCGTACCATTTCCGCGCAGGGCACCATCTTACACACCTGTTGCGCCAGCGCGGTATGATGTTCACTTTCATAGGAGCAGATGATGCCCAAATCGAGCGCTTGGGCCACCGCCGCCTTGAGTTGGGGATGGTTGTGGCCCAACAGCGACGCGCCATGCGAGGTACACATATCGACAAATTGCTGGCCGTCGAGATCATAGACGTACGGCCCATCGCCGCACGCCACATAAAAGGGCCGTCCGATGGCGCGATTCACACGAAAAGAAGCAGTCACCCCGCCAGGCAACAGTTGCTGGGCGGTTTCATAGAGCGTTTCAGCACGGTTCGTCATCGTCGTAACAAACTTTCCGATCAAGGTGATAGGTTTATGGTTGCAGTAAAATATCTGGTCGCAGCCGCGACCAAATGGTGAGATAGGGGGGCGCGACCGATTGATAATGTTCCCAAGTGCCCGGCGCTGGATTCGGCGCGGTGCTCGTGGCCTCGCGTAGCCGTGTAATCACAAAACGATTGGCCACCAATTCATTGACCACCGTGCCCAAGGTATGGCGAAATTCGCGCGGGCTAGGAATCTGCTGCCAACTGCCATCGGCGTCTTCAATATCCCAGGTGGGATAGTATGTCGATGTTTCAAAGCCGTCAATATAGGGATGATGAAGCAGATAGGTTTCGCCATCCCATGCCTGATCATCGACACTTTGCGTAAAGGGATTGGCCCATTGCAGTTGATAGAGCCCCCCCATGCGCAACACGCGCGCTACTTCACGAAAAACAGATTGCACCGCGGGCACAAAGTTGATCGAATAAGCTTGGTAGACCAGATCAAAGCGAGCGTCGGCAAACATCGATAGGTCGCGCATATCGCCCTGGAAGGTGCGCACAGGGTATCCGTAATGGGTGGCAGCTTCTGCATCGCGTTGCAACTGGGTCGCCGATAAATCCAAGACCGTGACTGCCGCGCCCAGCAAGCCGAACATGGCCGATTGTTGCCCGCCGCCGGTCGCCAAGCAGAGCACTTGTTTGCCCGCCAACGCGCCAAACATATTTTCCGGATCAATCCGTTGGCGCGCACTGGCGGGCGTCAAATCCAAGAGTGGCAGCGTAAATTCTAAGCGCGCGCGCGCCAGTTCATCCCAACGCGCTTGGTTGTAGCGGGCAAGTTCATCCATGGTTAGACAGTCGCTGGCATTGCTGTCAACGCTTGATTAATAACATGCCAAAAGGTGGCAACTGCGGAAACCTGATCGTCAAAGAAATCCTCAAAAAATCCCGGTTCGTTTAGAGCGGGAGGATAGGCATATCGCTCACCATCAGCACCATACTCAGTTACCCAGTCGCGCGGTTCGCGCGCATCAATCAGTTCAAGTTGATCACTGGGGTAGAGGAAAGGTCGGCCCTGATCATTCAAGAGGCGATAATCGTCAGCTTCAATTCCAATCACAGCATAGGGCTGTCGTGGGGTTAAATCGGGGTAATTGGGATTTCGATCGCGCAATTTTACAATCATTTTGGAGTCACCTGTTCCCGTTTCAATTCAAAACGTCCAATGCCATGATGTTCGTACCAGTGATACTCGTACTGAACATGATCAATTTCCAAACGGGGACTGCTTTTTTCACCTAGCCAGACTTTGTGCCCCCATAACTTTCGATCAGGCGATTGAGTTCACGAATTCGATTTCCTTTAGCGATCACCCTTGAATGGACAAGCATTGCCCTAGTACAGTTGGGCGTAGATACCACGGCAGTCAATAAGGCACGTTTACCCGTGTACATCAGCGTAAAAGTAGGGTGCCTTATTTACGCCGGGATCTACTAGTCAGCTCAGAAATCGTCTATCTCCTTTTGTATCCGTTTTATTATAGTCAGTCTGCATGGGTAAGACAACCCCAGATCGGCGCTTATACCCGCGCCCAGTTGCGCCAGCGCGGTCGCCATTTGGCTAGGTTGAGCCGCTGAATGGCCATGAGCGCGCTTGACAGCACTAGCGCGCCGCCCACCCATTGCAGGGGCGAGAAGCGTTCGTGCAGGAAGATCAAAGACCAAAAGACCGTCAGCAGTGTCTCCATGGGCGTGAGCAAGGTCATTTGTCCACCGCCAATGCGATCCACAGCAGCGACAAAAAAGAGACGGGCCAGAAAGGTGCTCAGAAAGGCTAGGGCAAAAACCAGCAGCCAACTTTGCACGCCCGGTGTTTGCCACGCAACACCGCGGATTGCCCAATAAAGCGTGACGACGGTGGTCATGCCCACCGAAATGTAAAAGGAGATGGTGCGAAAATCCTGACCTTTTAGATACCACTGCAACATGACAATATGACAGGAAAAGCAGAAGATCGAGATCACCAACAGCAAGATGCCATGTGGATCGACCGAGCCACCGGGCCCGATCAACAAGTAGACGCCGCCCAAGCCCAAGCCCAACCGGATCAGGTGGCGATAGGTGAAACGCTCGCCGCGCAGCGCCAATAGCGACAAGACCACCAGCGGAATCAGGGAAATGATCATGGAGGAAATCGAGGCATCCACCACTTCGAGCGCCCAGAAAAAGAACAACATGCCAAACCCATTGGTCGCACCGGCAAAGCTCGTGACCAACAACGTCTGGCGCGAAACCTTAAAAAGCTGCGGATTCATCAAGAGAATCGTCAAGCCAAAAAAGAGCGTAGCCAGACAGAGCCGCAACACGAGCACCGTGGTGGAATCCATCCCCGCGAGGATCACACCACGCGCAATGGGCGGGGCAAAACTAAACGAAAATGAGGCGAGGATGGCCAATGTCCAGCCAAACCAGGCATTGCTTCTCCAGGGGGTGGATGCATTACGTTTGACGGCTTGCATGAAATCGCTTTCTACGCTGAATGCTCATCTTTGCAACGATGAGCCTATCCGAAAAATGACGCTCACTGTCGTTTATTAGGTAATACAATACCCATGCCAGAGAGTGACCGTCATTGGATAGAGATTATTCCGCTTTGTTATTTCGGCAACAAAACCAAGGGCAATTGTTCTTGTAGGTGCGGTTACAAACCGCACCTACGAATGCACAAAATTAAATCGGAATAAGGTCTGATACAATCCTTAATCCTGCTTAAACAGCGGTTGCCCTTCGCGGCGGTCGCGATAGCCCTGTACGATCAAGCCGGGTCGCCCAAAGCTTTGCCCGCGTGTCTGCTGATTCTGGGGATCGCGATAGCCAACGCGCACCATACGGCGCGGCTGCTTGGTCGTATTGATATACGAGCCGTGAATGGTGTTGATGCTAAAGACCACCACATCACCCCGTTTGGCCGGTACGGGCACGGTATCTTCCAGCTTGTAGAGATCAGTGGGCAGGTGCGGTGAGCAGGGCCCCGCTTCGGTCTGGGTGATATGGGTCAGCGCGCCATCTTTATGCGAGCCAGCTAGAAAGCGAATTTCGCCATTTTCGTGAAATGTGTCATCCAGATGTACCAACACATCGACATAGCTGCCATTGGTGTGCTCATAGAAAGGCTGATCCTGGTGCATGGGAAAAGGGTGGCCCGATTGGGGCGGCTTGATGTGCATGGTCGAGTGATGCAATTCCACACTGGAACCAAGCAGATCGCTGATCGCTTCGGCCAACTTGGGATTGGTCACCGCCCGGCACCAGGCGGCGGAGTAGAAATGCAGATCATGCATGGCCGTCAACTTGACCTTCTTCTCAGTCTCTGGGTCCATGTAGGCTTGCCGCCAGGGGCCGCTCCAGCCAGCGCTGGTGATCGCCCAATCTTGCACCAGGCGGTCGAGTTCGTCGGCCAGCTCATTGGTCTCGGCTGGGGTAAAAACTTGGGGAATGCGCAGATAGCCATTCGCGTGATAAAAGTCAATCTGTTCTTGCGTTAACATCGGTTCCTCCTCAATTGTCGATAAACGATGAATCGTTATAGAAAATAGAAAAAAAGTAACTATCACGCCAACGTTAAATTCGTGTTGAATTCATTCAACACCTGCGACGGGAAACGTGTTTAAACACGTTTTCTATCCTAGTACAGTTGGGCGTAGATACCACGGTAGTTAATCAGGCACGTTACTCGTGTACATCATGGTAAAAATAGGGTACCTTATTTACGCCGGGATCTACTAGGCTCTGAATTTATTCAGAGCAGCATGTGATGAAATTTAACGTTGTCCTACGATTCAGGCCAATCGCGTTCCCGGCTGAATCGTTACGAAAAAATTAGGTAGGAAGCATCAGCGTTAATACTGCCATTGCGAATTATGCCAAAATTAGCCTTGTTTCAGCGTTTCTATTTATCCGTACTACCGTCTTGATCTGTACCAGTTTGTCAGCAAAATCCCGTGTTCTTTCCACATCGATTCGCTATATAATCATCCAAGCAGCAAAACCTACTTGTAGCCTGACCACACCAGAGGAGATAAGCAGATGCACAAAGCCGGCAATCATGGATGCCACCGCCAATCTATGGCAACATCCCTACGCGCCATCACCGTCACCTTGGTGACAATGCTCACCAGCCTGGGCTTCTATAGCGCAGCCTTCGCCGCCAATCCGCCGCCGGTACAACACTATTATGTGCCCCTACCCGAAGACCAGATTTATCACGCCCTTAAAGCAATTTATCCCAGTAACCAGACTTGTCCCACTGCGGCCAATGTTGCCAACCCGATCAACACCTATATCTCGATTTCGGTCATTTCCGAGGGCACGATCATCTATTATGACCATTGGGAAGACGGTTTTGAAATTGATGTCGCCAACCCACAACAATCCACCACCCAGATCTGGGGCGATGGCAACCCCGCCAATGGCGCGCCGCCCCAGTTGACGAGCGATCTACTAGGGGCAGGCACGGTGATTGTGCTTGACAATACAGTAGATATCAGCACCTTGCGCGACGTGATTGACTTTGATGGCGGCGACCGCGTTTCGGCCAGCAATGCTATCGCCATGACGCGCGCCGGGTGGGCCACCGGCTCTAGTACCCTGTTGGCCGGTGCAGTAGAAGTATACGATACCAATAGCTGGGGCGCTACTTTTGAAACCCCTGTCGGTGAAAATCTTGCCTACAATCAACTCTTTGAATACAACTCGCTACTGGTGATGGCCGCCACCGATAACACCACCGTGACCGTTGATTTTAACGGTGACAGCATCTTGGATGGCTTCACGGTGCTCAACCAGGGAGAGAGCTATCAGATCAACAGTGGGGTCAACGGCACGATCAATATTGGCACCAAGTTAGCGGCCAGCGCGCCCGTGCAAGTCTACATGATCACCGGCGATGTCTGTGACACCTATGAATCGCGCTGGTATACGCTCTTCCCCACCGAACGTTGGAGCAGCAGTTACTACAATCCCGTCGGCACACCCGCCGGGGATGGCACCACGGTCTTCCTCTACAACCCTGGCCCCAATGCCATGAATGTGCAGTGGGAAACTGCCGCCGGTGCACAACCAGCGATCAACGTTGCCCCGCGCAACACAGGGCTTGTGGTCGTGCCTAATAACTCTGGCTCGCACTTCTACACCGCCGATGGCGCGCCCTTCCTGGCCATCGCCGCGGTGGATTCTGATGGGCCGGTCAATACCAATTCCAAAGCCGAATGGGGCCTGGCCCTGGTGCCACAGCGTATGTTAACCCAGCAGATCCTGGTCGGCTGGGGCGCGGGCCGCGATCCGCTCAGCAGTGTCAACCCGAACGAGAATGGCAGTCCCGTCTGGGTGATCCCAGTTTTTACCAATGGTTTCAGTGGCCCGGTACCCATTTGTGTGGATTACAATGGCGACAATATGGGCCCGCTGACCGATTCGTTGGGGATGCGCTATGATCAATTGCTGACGCTTAACCAATTTCAGTCGGCCAAGGTCTTTGACAGTGATGGCGATCAGACAGGCATGATGCTCTACGTCTGTAACCTTCCCCTGAGCGACCTCCTCAAGGTGAAATTAGCCGCCGCTTGGGGCCAGGAACCCACGATCGCCTCGGCCGGGGAACCGGGGTTGGATCTGGGCACTACTGCGCCACCCGCGGCTTCCTTTGCTGTGGGCAAGGCCGCCACGGTGCTTGTCGATCAGAACAATGATGGCGAGGCCAACCCAGGCGACACGCTGCGCTACACCATTGTGATCCGCAATACCGCCCGCGTCCCCATTGATGGTGTTAGCTTGCGCGATGAGGTGCCGCTGCACACCAGCTATGTCATCAGCACCAGTCTCTTTAACAACAACGGTGAATTCTATAGACTGACGGATGACACGACCGGCACACCCTTTCCGCTCGATGAAGGCGGCATCAACCTGGGCACGCTGCCAGTGCAGGGCGTTTTTACTGTCACTTTTGATGCGCTGATCGACAATCCACTGCCGCCAGCGGTGACGCGGGTGCGCAACGTGGCGATTGTCACGGCCAACGATGAGGAAAAACAGGCCGAGGTCGAGACGCCCATCGATTTGGACCCAGTGTTAACCATTGAAAAGGCCACCAATGGCGACGATGCCGACACGCCCACCGGCCCAGAAATTCAGGTGGGTGACCCCGTCACCTGGACCTATGTCGTGCGCAACACCGGCCCCATCACCGTCACAAATATCAGTGTGACCGACAATGTGACCGGCGTAACACCGATCTACGTGGATGGGGATACCAATGCCAACGGCATATTGGAGACGACCGAAACCTGGACTTATCAAGCAACGGGCATTGCGATCCTCGGTCAATACAGCAACATTGGCACCGTGCGCGGCACAGACGCCGACGGCGATAGTATCGCAGCACAAGACCCTAGCCACTATTGGGGCGTGGCTGTTCCGATCAACCCCGCCATTGGGATTGTTAAAGTGGCGTCGCGTGACGTTGTCACACGGGGTGAAACCGTGGTCTACACCTACACAGTGACCAATGTGGGGGATGATCCGCTCAGCCAAATTGTGGTGACGGATGACAAATGCAGCCCCGTCAGCTATGTGCGCGGCGACACGAATGGCGACAACATGCTGGATCTGACCGAAACGTGGATCTACACCTGTGCCACGATCATTATCCAGACAACCACCAATACTGCGATTGTTACAGGCGTGGGTACTGCCGGTCAAACCGTGACCGATCAAGATACGGCGATTGTCGTGGTCAATATCTACTTCCTGCCGATTATCAACGTCCCCCTGCCACCACCTGCGCCTTGCCCGCCACCCATCGGTTGCCCCCTGTCCGAGTTGGATCATCCCAAAGGCATGGCCGTCCACGAAGGACGTAACCTGCTCTACACCACCAGTCGCGACAATGATCAGTTGTTGGTGATCGATCCACAGACCAACACGGTCATCTCGCAGACGGTGACCGGCGATGAGCCGTGGGGTGTGGTTGTCAATGAAAGCACCGAGCGCGTCTATGTCAGCAACTATGCCGGCGGTGATGTGTGGATCTATGACGCTACTTCGCTGGCCCTCCTGACCAAGTTGGCCGTTGGCGGCAACCCGGCGCTCATGGAGATTTTGCCCGGCTTGGATTCCGTCTTTATAACCGTGCGCACCAATAGCCGCGTGGCGCTCATTCAAGGATTGAACCTGATCGGCGATCTCCCATCGGGCGGCTCTGGTCCCTTTGGCATTGCCGCCGACACCATCAACAATCGCATTTTTATTGCTCATCGCGATTCCCGGCACCTGGCCGAAATCCGCCAAATCAATGGCGCATGGACGACTAAGGCGATCACGCTCATGCCCGAAGGCACAACCCCTTTTGAACTGGCCTACAACCCAGCGCGCAATCGGCTCTATATCGTCTATGCCGATAGCGCATCGAGTTGGTTTGTAGACATTTGGAAGCCCGAAATCAATGCACTGTGGGGACGCGAACGCACCTTGGCCGTGGGCAATGGTGGCAATGTAAAAGCCCCCGAAGTTGGCGGTGCAGGTCTGGTTGTCAACCCAACGACCGGTCACGTTTTCAATGTCAACACCGCCGCCGGCACGCTTAGCGTGATCAGCGGCAGCAGCGAACGGGTGATCGCTACCATCGCGACGGGCGCTGATCCCTTCCCCGTGGCGGTGAATTCCCAAACGAACACAGTCTTCATCGGTCTGCGCGGCAACAATGCCCTAGTGAAGATCGAGGATGCCTTTGGGGAATAGGCGTAAGGTTATTCCAAAATTTAAACGATCCAATTCACGTAGGGGCATGCGGTGTGGCGAGGTAAAACGATGGGTATACACAAGGTCTCTTTCCGCCACACCGCATGCCCCTACTGGATCATTATTTTTTTGGAATAGGCGTAAATGTATCATGCTTGGTTTATGGCAGCAACAGCTCGGATAGTGGCACGAAGGTGTAGCCGTTGTGTTCCAAAAAGTCGAGAATGCGCGGCAGTGCTTCGGCGACGATGGGGCTCATGTCGTGCATGACAATGATCGCGCCGGGGCAGACATTGCGGGTGACGCGATTATACACATCCTGCGCGGTGATGCCTGCCACCCAATCGCTGCTGTCCACCGTCCACCCGATCAGTTCATAGCCTTCTTGTTTGGAGACGCGGATGATCGTCTCATCCAACGCGCCAAAGGGGGCGCGGAAAAACGGTTTGGTGCTCGATCCAGGCGCGGCGGCTTGCACCGTTGTCTCGGTGCGATTCAGTTCGTAGCGCAGTTCCTCTTCGTTCATACCCTGTAAATTTTCATGGCTCCACGAATGGTTGGCCAACTCGTGACCATTGCGCAAAATATCGGTAATGATCTCTGGTTTGCGCAACACGCTAAAGCCCACCACAAAAAAGGTGGCGCGGATCCCGCGCTTTGCCAGCATTTCCATCATCCCTTTGTTTTCAGGCACATAGCCCACATCAAAGGTCAATGCGACTTGCTTCTGCCGATTGTTATGTCCCAGATAGATGCCGGAGATGCCAAATGGCAGTTGATCCATGCTGGTGGCAGGGGGCAAGGGTTGCGTCCATTGGGCCGGGGCTAGGCTACCCACAGGCAAGCGAATGGTGCTGCCCGCGTGCAACGGACTGTCCGCATTGAAGGCCACCAATGTATCTACGTTGATTCCCGCATATTGGGCAATATCGAACAGGGTGTCGTTGGGCCACAAACAGTAGGAATCCTGGGCTTGGCGCTCAACCACGCCGCCGGGCTGTGTGATTGGCTGGCTGAGCACCGTCGTCGCAGAGATGCCGTCGGCAGCCGCGCCGTTAACAACTGCTGCGGCGGGCAGTTGCGTCACGGTGCCCGATCGCAGGCTGGTCAGCATTTCAAAGGCCAAGAAACCAAGCATGAGAACCCCGCCAAGGATAAAGGCGATGCCAAGGATACTTTTGGACAAGGGAGACTCCGCGATGGTGTGTGGAAAAAGGTTGGGTGAATTGTACCTATGAAAAGCCAAAACGCCAAGTTAGCTTGCGCAGATCTGTTATACTGAGCAGCGCCATAAAGGTACATTTTTTACACGAGTAAAAATGTACTTATGTGCTGCTGCGGAGTATATATTGTGTAGCCTCTCCCGCTTCTCCGTAAATCTACGCAACCGCGTGCCGCCTATTGAATCCGAAAACCGCGAATGCCAATGCCGAAAAAGACCAGCGCAATCGCCAGTAAGATGCCAATTTCGGGCAGGATATCCACAAAACTGGCTCCGTTGAAGATCAGTTTATGAAAGCCATCCATAACCCAGGCTACCGGTGACAGGTGACCGATGCGCTGCATGAAGGTGGGCACAATTTCCAACGGCCACCACGCCCCACCCAAAGGGGCCAGCGTCAGGCCGATCAGGTTGCGCAGGCCATTGGCTTGGCCTTCACTGGCAACACGGGTCGCGAGCGCCAATGCCAGCGCCGTCATGCAGAGGGCAAAGGCCATCATCAGCGCCAACATGGCCAATAAATGATTGCCCAAGTCCAGCCCTACCGCCAACCCCGCGCCAAAGACAATACCATATTGAATCATGCCCAGTGTGAAATAGGTGACAATTTTGCCGCCCAGAATCTGGGCACGGGTTAAGGGCAGCGCGCCAAGCCGTTGCAATGTCCACTGACGCCGCTCGCGCAACAAGACCACCGTGCCGCCCAATACGGTGAAGATCACATAGAGCGTACTCATGCCCGGCACAGATTGGCCAAAGCCACGCTGGACGCCGCTGATCGCAGGTGCATCGCCTTTGGTTGTGACATAACGCACCGCGGGTGGACGGTTGGCAAGGCGCAGTTCGGCTTGTTGATAAACCGCCGCTTCCAAACTTTGCCCCGTCGCCGTTTGTGCATCGGCGCGCAACTGCGGCATGAGGCTGGTCAGCAGGCGCGCGCCCACGCGCGCCGTCACGGCACTGCGATTGACGCGCTGCAACACATTCTCCACCGCTTGGCGAACCGACCCAGGCAGCGCGGGATCATCGGTGGAATAGTAGTCAAGTTGCACAGATTGCATACTGGTCACCGCTACGCCATAGCCCGCCGGAATGATCAGCAACCCGCCGGTATTCTCCCCCTGCGCCCGTTCTATGCCCAGGGCTTGATCCAACGGCACATCGCCCAGGCCACAACGATCATCGCCATCGTTGTCCTGGGGACAGAGCACCAAGGTTTCATTTGCCAGCCGCAGTTGATCCAGCAATTCAAGGGAAAGTGGGCTTTGGTCGCGATCAATCACATCCACCAGCAGATAGGTTGGACCATTGTTGCCGCCGCGATTGGCCCAGCCCACTGCCAGCGTCAACGCGACCGGCAGGATCACCAAGCCGATCAAATTGCCGCGGTCACGAAAAAAGATGGTTAAGTCGTTGAGGGCGATATTCAGGATTATGCGCATAAGTTACAATCGAGACCAAAGTATAATTTCACCCTAGGAACGCCGCCATTCTGGCGGCGAGCCAATTGTTGCCGCCAGGATCGAGAGCCCCCTGGGCGCTTTCCCGGCGGAATCGTTACATTCTACATTATAAATTCAAGCGGCGGCGGAAAAACCAACTACCCAGCAAAAAGAAGAGAAGTCCCTGCCCCACCAAAACCAGCAGGTTGAGTCCAATTTCACCTTCGTTGGCGGCAAGTTTTTGGAAGGCATCCACACCCCAGTAAATCAGCGAAAACCCAGAAACGGCAGAAGAGAAGCCAAAACCAAAAGCACCGCCCAAGACCCCCATCCCCATATTGACCATGGGCCCGATCACCTGCACCTGTTCTGGCGTGCGCGCCAGCCCCACAATCAAAACGCCAATCCCGGAAACGCAGAGGCTCAGAGCCAGCAGTACCCCAAGGAGCGCAAGCAGATTTGATCCCCAGATCAAGGTCGGCGTGCCCAGGATCACACTGGCGATCAAGGTCAACGCCAGCAAGAGTATCAACAGTTGTACGAATACGACCACGACATTGCCCAGCAATTTGCCCAGCAGAATGGTCGTGCCTGTCGTTGGCGAAACCAACATGCGCTGCAAGGTGCCCTGTTTGCGTTCTTCATAGATCGAGAGAATGCCAAAGACGCCCGTAAAAAGGGCAAAGAAAACCGCTTGCGCTGAACCAACTGCTACCAATATCATTGCAAAACGATTGCCCGCTTGCCGCGCGGCAAGCGGTTGTTGTTGCAAGCGGATCGGGTTGATGCCCGGCTGAAAGAGACAACCCAGCACGGCGAAGGTGTCGGTGTTGCCAGTGGTTAGCAGCGCCGGCAGCGCGGTCCTATCCATTTGCGTCAGATCAATCGTGTCCAAGAGGGTTTCAAGCGAGGCTTCTAAGGTGATCGTCACCTGGAGCAATTGGTTGACAATGCTTTCCACAATGCTGCGCACAATGCCCGCCGAAAGCGCGCGCCCACTGTTGCCATACACTTCCAGTGTGTTGGCTGGATCATCTACTGTGCTATTCGCTACATCGTTGAATGTCGGGATAAAGCGTTGGGTAAAATTGGCGGGGATGATCACGGCCACGACATAGTCGCCCTGCTCCACCCCCTGTCGTGCCGCCGCGGGATCGGGCAACACTGTCGTTGTCAAGAGATCATCGAGTGATCCTTGGAAATTCGTCGCATCTTCATCTGCCACCGCTAGGTCGCAGGTCAGCGCGGTGACATCGACATTCGTCCCCGCGGATGAAATGATGCTGCTAGCCGTAATCGGCTCGGAGCGCAAAATGCTGGCGATCACATTGCCCACATTGAATGAAAAACCGTCAGCCGTTGACGAGATCGTCTGCGTGCTCGAAAGGGGCGCAACACCCCCGGTCAGCGCGCCGACATCCAACCCCTGATCCAGGTTGACCACCGCCACGGGAATCTTGGCAATCGTTGGTGTATCTGCGCCGATGCCACCAAAAGCCAACCCAATGATCGTCGAAAGCGCCAACGGTGTCGCAAACATAATCAACAACAAATTGCGGTCGATCAATGTTCGGTAGAGTTCTTTCCACGCAATCGCCCAAATCTTACGCATGGCCCCAATTCCCAATGTGATTTGAGTATAAACGATTAATCGCGCAAAGCACGCCCGGTCAATGCCAGGAAGACCGCTTCCAGATCTGGCTCGCGCACGGAAACAGCGTGGACATCGATGCCACTACGGTTGAGCAGGTTGATCACATCGGGCAGAGCGCGCCGACCGCGTTTGGCAAAGACGGTTATCTGCCCAGTTTGCTCGACCCCGCCTGGCTCTGGTTGGGTGATCAACACTTGCGACACGCCGGCCACAGTCGCCTGCAGTTGCGCGACCACCGCATCTGGCACAGGTTGCTCGCCAATCAGAAATTCAAGTCGATCATCTTTGCCCACACGCTGGGTCAGTTCCTCTTGGGTACCCAGCGCAATCACCTCGCCGTGATCAATAATTCCAACGCGATCACTCAGTTCTTGCGCTTCTTCCATCAGGTGGGTGGTGTAGAGCACCGTCATGCCATATTCGTCGCGCAACTGTTTGACGGTATCTAAGATGCGCCGCCGACTTTGGGGATCGATGCCCACCGTCGGCTCATCCATGTAGATCAGTTGCGGACGATGGATCAACCCTACGCCAATATTCACGCGCCGTTTCATGCCACCGGAGAAGGTATCGATGCGATCTTTTTGGCGGTCGGTGAGATCAATAAATTCGAGTACCTCATCGACGCGTTTATTCAGTTCGGCACCGGCCATGCCATACATTTTGCCAAAGAAAACCAAATTCTGTCGGGCGCTGAGTTCTGGATAGAGCGCAATCTCTTGGGGAATAAAGCCCATCAATCGTTTGGCGGCCAGCGGTTCTTTGGTAATCGAGTGGCCGCCGATGAAGGCATCACCCGCCGTGGGCGGCAGCAACCCGCTAATCATCGAAATCATCGTGGTTTTGCCCGCCCCATTCGGCCCGAGCAGACTAAAGATTTCGCCCTGATAGATCGTCAAATTCACATCTTTGACAGCATCGACCAACGTTCTGTCGGCGCGCTTAAACGATTTGCGCAAGCCTGCTGTCTTCACCATAATTGCCCGCTCGGCCATACAATTTTCCTCAATTGTCAGGCAATTGCCCAAGATACTGTACTGATAGCAGGAGGTAGCGGGCGGCGCATCTTTATACCCGTCACCGGCAACTTGCTAGATCGTTAGGCGTCGGCAATCGTTGCCAGTTCGGCGAGCAATGCCTGCAATTTGGCGCTGCTGATACCAGCTTCGGGGTAACTCGCCACCTCGCCCAGCGTCATACCCCAGGCATCGGCCAGTTGAGGATGGCTGGACGCGCCCGGCAGATGCTTCTCGACAATCGCTTTGGCCTGTGCGTTAGCCATGATCTTGCCAATCGAAGAATAGATGGTGAATGCCATAGCAGGACTCCTGTAAATCAAGTAGGATAAACTGAAAGGTGGCATTATTGTACTGCATCCATGCAGAAATGGACAACTAGCCTAGCTGTGAAGTAAGGTGGTAGACTAGGCGAAGAGACGCATAAGGGCCTATGGTGGATCGCATCTAATCGTATCTAACCCTGCATACATGGCGACGAAACGGGCATACACTATAACCCATATCTTTGGGTACGCGTGATGGCTAGCGTGCCGAGGACAGCCCACCAATATTGAGTTAAACCGCGTTCTCCCTGGCCCGTCCCCAGCACGCGTCGGTTACTGACCGCTGCTGGCTAAAGGGTAGCAGCAATGAACGGAGCTACCGGAGATTTATTTTGTACCGCCCTAAACAACAATTTCTAGACCATCAGGCAAAATCCTTATGAATACTTATCACGCTACACCACTCTCTGTGCTAGACTTGGCCATTGTGAGCCAAGGCACAAGCAGCACCAAAGCGTTGACCGACACCACCTTGTTGGCCCAACGCGCCGAGGCCCTTGGCTACACCCGCTTCTGGGTGGCCGAGCATCACAATATGCCCGGCATCGCCAGCACCACACCGCCGGTGCTCATGGCCCATCTGGCCGCCTCGACCAACACCATCCGCGTCGGCTCCGGCGGGGTGATGTTGCCCAATCATCCGTCATTGGTGGTTGCCGAGCAATTTGCGCTGCTCGAAGCCCTGCACCCTGGCCGCATTGATCTGGGGATTGGTCGCGCCCCCGGCACAGACCCGGCCACCGCCGCCGCCTTGCGCCGCACCGCCGCCGGTCTGGGTGCCGAGGAGTTTCCGCGCCACTTGATCGATCTCATGGGGCTGTTGGGCGACCGGCGTACGGCTAGTGGCCTGTGGGATCGCTTCTCAGCTACACCCGCGGCTGACTCGACGCCCACCATTGTGCTGCTTGGTTCCAGTGGTTTCAGTGCCCAGTTGGCCGGCCAACTGGGGCTACCCTTTGCCTTTGCCCACCATTTTGACACGGGCGGCACTTTGCAAGCGCTGGATATTTATCGCCAAAACTTTGTGCCTTCGGTGACGCTGGAGCAGCCCTATGTAATTGTTACAGCCAATATCCTGACCGCTGACACGGATGAAGAGGCAGCCTGGTTTGCCGCCCCCGGCCAGTTGATGATCTATTGGCTACGCAGCGGACGCCCCACCCAACTATTGACACCCGAAATAGCCGCCGCGCACCCCGATTTGCCGATTGCGCTGCAAATGCCCACGAATCGCATTATGGGCGCGCCCAGCACCGTGGTTAAGCGTGTTGAAGAATTGATTGAACAGACAGAGGCTGCGGAGATTATGGTCTCATCCTTTACCCAAGGCATCGAGGAACGTATGCACAGCCTGGAACTGCTGGCAGAAGCCTGGTAACGCGCACAATCTCCGGGTGAGGGACAAAGGATAACAGACGAGTGACCTTTGCCCCTCGCCCTATACAACGTGCGCTTGCAGCCAATCGCTAATCTCGGCGGCAGCAATATCGATCTGTTCGCCGCTCACCAAATCTTTCACCGCGACGACACCGGCACCTAGCTCGCGTGGACTGGCCAGCACGGCGTAGCGAATGCGCCGCTCTTCGGCATATTTAAACTGGCGACCATAGCGGTCAATATCTGGGTAGAGATCAACGCGTAGCCCTGCTTTGCGCAACGCCTGGGCCAAGGTAAAACTAGCTGCAACTGTGCTTTCATCAAACTGTGTGACCAACACCTGGGGTTGACCGGCCAGCCGGTCGGGGAACATTTTCTGTTCCTCCATCAGCAACAGGATGCGTTCCAAACCCAAACTGAAGCCACAGGCGGGAATGCTTTGGCCGCTAAACATACCCACCAGATCGTCATATCGCCCGCCGCCGCCACCCGATCCGCTGAAACCGGGAAATTCGATCTCAAAGATCGGGCCGGTGTAGTAGCTGAGACCGCGCGCTAGATAGGGATCAACACGCAGATGGGCAGCGGCTGCTCCCTGTTGGCTATAAGCAACCACTGTTTTGATCTCATTGACACCCTTGCTGCCTGCTTCCGAATCCTCTAGCAGATCGCTCAACCAAGCCAGGCTGTCCACGTTGGTGGTGGGGGCCGCCGCGAGATTCGCCAATAATTTTTCGGCAGCATCCGCCGCGATCCCGCGCTGATCTAGCTCTTTACGCACACCGTCAAAGCCGATCTTATCCAACTTATCAATCGCAACCAGCGCATCGCCTTCCAGCGCCACCGGTACGCCCGACACTTCCATCAGCCCACGAAGAATGCCGCGATGATTGAGCCGTAGCGCAAAGGGATGGATTTCCCCGCCAAAACCGAGTTCCTGAAGCACCTGTGCGCCAGCAGCCAACACCTCAGTCTCGACTGTCTGGCTGGCCGAGCCGACAATATCTACATCGCATTGAAAGAACTCGCGATAGCGCCCCTTGGCCGGGCGGTCGGCGCGATAGACCGGCTGGATCTGGTAGCGCTTGAAGTAGCGCGGCAGGGTGCTCCGGTATTGGGCGACAACGCGCGCCAGTGGCACCGTTAGATCATAGCGCATACCGGCATCGCTCACACCATTTTCGTTGGGTTCTTCTTCCAGGGCGCGCTGTAGTTTGTCGCCCCGCTTGAGGACGCGGAAAATCAATTGATCGCCTTCTTCGCCATATTTGCCCAGCAGCGTTTCCAGCCGTTCCATGGTCGGCGTCTCCAACGGCTCAAAGCCATAACTTTGGTAGACACGCTCGATCGTATCAATGACATAGTTGCGCCGCAATAGGTCCAGCGGCAGAAAGTCACGCATGCCGCTCAGGGGTGCGGTATTGGTTTTTGCCATGCTGTACACTCCAACCGTATACTTTAGAGATTATGCCGATTGGTTATTTCGGCAACAAAACCCGGTGCAATTGTTCTTGTATGTGCGATTTGTAACCGCACAATCACAGTCGATGCCGACTTGTGCGGTTACAAACCGCACATACGAATGCGCAAAATTAAATCGGAATAAGGTCTTTTTATTTACAAGAAGAGTGGTAAAGTGTCAAGTAAGTTTTGACAGGTCGTAAAATTTCTAGCTAGCCAACGCCTTCAATGGCGCAACATAGTCCATGCCAAAGGCCTCGGCGACGGCGGCATAGGTGAGTTGACCGCGGTGCGTATTCAGGCCAAGGCAAAGCGGTTGACTGTTGCGAATGGCGTTGATCCCATCGCCGGCCAGACGTAGCGTATAGGTCATGGTCTGGTTGACCAGGGCAAAGGTACTGGTGCGCGGCACGGCACCGGGCATATTGGCCACACAATAGTGAACCACCCCATCAATCACATAGGTCGGGTTGCTGTGGGTTGTGGGGCGCGATGTCTCGATACAGCCCCCTTGATCCACCGCCACATCAACGATCACCGAGCCATTGCGCATCTCTTGCAACATGGTGCGTGTCACCAACGATGGCGCGCGCCCGCCGGGGATCAACACGGCGCCGATCACCAAATCCGCCTCGTAGACCACTTCTTCAATATTATATTCATTACTGGCGCGCGTCTGTAACGCGCCGGTATAAATATCGTCGAGATATTGCAGCCGGTCATGATTAATATCGACCACCGTGACCTGCGCGCCCATGCCTACGGCCACGCGCGCTGCATTGGCTCCCACCGTCCCCGCACCCAGAATCGCCACATTGGCTGGCGCGACACCGGGCACGCCGCCCATCAAGACGCCGCGTCCACCGTGATTTCTTTGTAAGAAAGTTGCGCCTACTTGGGTTGCCATACGGCCCGCCACTTCGCTCATGGGCATGAGCAGGGGCAGGCGGCGATCCGGCGTCTCCACCGTTTCATAGGCGATACCCGTAACCCCGCTGGCTATCATGGCATCGGTCAGCGTGCGGTCTGCGGCCAGATGCAAATAGGCAAAGAGCATCAATCCCTCGCGCAAATAGGGATATTCAGCCGCGATTGGCTCTTTGACCTTGACCACCAATTGCGCCGCCCAGGCATCAGCCGCCGCGTTGACAATTTCGCCGCCCGCCGCTTGATATTCAGCATCGATCAAAAAGCTGCCTTCCCCGGCCCTGTGTTCGACCAAAACACGATGGCCGCGCGCAACCAGTGCCTTGACAGCACCGGGGGTTAAGCCGACACGATTTTCCCCATCCTTAATTTCCTTGGGCAGACCGATAATCATGATGACTCCTTGCTGAGCAAAGCTTGTTTGTAACGGGGCGTTACTGCGTGGAATAGGACATGCATGGCCCGTAAAGCAGTTGACTACCCCATTTATATCTGCACGACATTTGCATCGGACAACTATAGCAGGCGACGTGTATTCAAGCAAGGCATAGCCGTGGCGTTTTGCCAAAACTGCCCATTCTGGCGAGAATAAGAGGTAGAATTATTGGTTACTCGGTGAGGCGCAGCTATTTATGACTTTTGAGAATTCCGCAGCAAGACAACCGACGGCACAAGTGGGACGCACACCACCCGTTGCGCCACCCGTTGCACAACCCGTTGCACAACCAGTTGCACAACGGGTGGCAACCATAGAGACTGTCGCCGCGCAGTTGGCGCAACAGACACAACTGCTACAGGCAATGAACCAAGAGTTGGCTGCGCTGCGTGCTGTGCAGGCTAGCCAGGGCGAAACACTGGCAAAAATCGACCGTTACCTGCGTTGGGTGCGTTGGGGACGACGGTTGCGCGGTGTGATCTTCTGGCTTTTTTGGCTGGGTGTCGCTGCCGTCATTGTCCATTATTGGGCAGAGCTATCGAAAATCTGGGCGGATCTGGCAAGCTTTCTCTTGTGATTGCCCAAGGCATTGAAGACGGCAAACATAAATCATTTCTGGACTATCAGCAGCCAACAGCGCTTCCATCTCTTGGGGAAATGTGGCTTACGTTGCTGCCAGTGATTCCAAAATTTTACCAAACCAGAAGGGCATGGCCCAATCTAGTTCATATTTACACCGATCCTCGGTGTTGTGCTTCGTCGCGCGCCTCGGCCAATTTATGCAGAACGGTCGTTGCGATTCCCAGCACGCTCTGCACTTCTTCATTGATGCGCGCTAACGGCTCTGCCCAGACTTTCGCCAAAGGCAGGCTCGGCAAAGCCAGCGCTGTCCCGCTTTGCTGCACCAGAATCCGCGCCTCTACAGGGTGAAGAATCGCAACTGCCACAAACGATTGCCACGGTTTGGGATCACGCATACGGATGCTCTTTTGCGTGTGCTTTGGGTTTAGGTGCCTGTCGCGGTTGATGGTACCGATAGTGCAATCAGCGCGATGATCAGCAACAGGATAATTAGGGCATTCATGGGTTTTCCTTCTGTATTGTCGTTGAATCACGGCGTCTGTCAAAATCTCGTGGGTGATTGTTGTCATCATGCGAGATCGAGGCAATCGCTGCCACCACTTTCTGTGTGAACTGCTGCCGTTGACCGCTCTATTTCACCATAAAAGGGCGCGCACGAACAGCAACCGGCTATTACAAAAAGTGTTACAGTGCGGGAAGTGGAGTTGCAGTAAATGGAAAGCCAGCGTATGGGTTTCCCCAGAAACCCATACGCTGGCTGCTACTTTGGGCCGTCTAAGGGATGGCAGAGGATGTCTACGCGGTCAAGCTTTCGCTTGACGGCAATGTTCAGGCCGAGAAAATGCCATCATCGATGGGAAAGGTTAGATAGAAGGTAGAGCCTTGACCCAGGGTACTTTCGATCCACATGCGGCCACCTTGTAATTCAACCAGCGAACGGGTAATGTTCAAGCCCAATCCCGTGCCATTGGATCGGGACAGGTGAACATTGCTGGCACGAAAAAAGTTTTTGCCAATATTTTGTAGATCCGCGGCGGGAATGCCAATGCCCGTATCCGTCACGGCGGCAATAATAACATCTTTTTGGGGATTGTAGCGCAAACTCACGGTAACGCGTCCATGGTCTGGCGTATATTTGATCGCGTTGCTGAGTAGATTGCTAAAGATCTGCATTGTACGCGCTTCGTCACAGAGGGCATAGGGCAACCGGGGTTCTTTTTCAATGCGGAAGGTATGCTGTTTTTGCTCGAACTCTGGGCGAAAATGGCTGGCGATCTCTTCAACGATTTTACCCAGATCAACACTGCCGAGCGTTAATTCGACATAGCCCGCTTCAATTCTTGTCACATCTAGCAGATTATTCGTGATCGCCAGCAGGCGGTTGGCGCTTTTGCCAATCACGTCAACACTTGCTTGGTGATCGGGATGCAAGGTTCTGATTGGATCATTGAAGATAAAATCGATATACCCCAGGATGGAAGCCAACGGTGTACGCAACTCGTGTGCGGCAATCGAGACAAACTTGGACTTTAAGGCGTCTAGCGCGCGCAGTTCTGCATTGGCTGCCTCTAATTTGAGATTGGCGCGGCGCAACTGTTCATACAACAAAAAGAGTTCATTGCGTTGTTGGGTTAGGTGCTGATTATTTTTTCCGGTCAGCGTGACATCTTCGATGATATGCAGAATGCCGGTCACCGCACCGTTGTCGCGACGATACGCATAATTGTGCAGGGTAACATAGAATAGTTCGCCAGCCGCGTTCTCACGGTTGACCATCGCTACTTGAAAGGATGACAATGTGCCCGCGAGCAACGCCTGTACTTGATCTTCGTACCCAATCAGTTCCCGTGCGAGATCGAGTAGCGATGCGCCAACTGCGGTACAGACCCCCGCACTTTCGAAGAGATCCAGCCTCCCCCCGATTTGCTCCAGGCGTAGTGCCTGGTCGGCAATCGCATACGCAATTTGGCGTTCTTGTAAGATAAGTTGCGCAACAAACGTATCAAGCATAAATAATTTTTTCAACGAATGCGGTCTAAAAGTAATTTTCCCAACTCCCGAAACATGAGATCGACCTCTTCGCCGACCTTGGCACTGGTCAGGAAATAGGGTGCATCGAAGGTCGCGGCTAGCGCGGCAACTTGGTCGCTGCTAATTTGATGTTGTTCTGGCAGATCGAGCTTATTGGCCGCAACCACAAGTTGCACCGGTCCAGCCACTTTCGTCAGGTCTTCGGCATAGCGCGGTAAATGCGCCAGTGTATCGGCGCGGGTCATATCACAGACCAAAATGGCCCCCGCCGTGCCCCGCAAATAGCTGGCTGTGACCGTGCTAAACTCCTGACTGCCCGCCAGATCCCAGAGCATCATTGTCAGCTCGGCCACTTCACTGTTGCCCGGTGCCATCACGGTTTTGCGGCTCACTTTGGCGCCAATCGTGCTAATATAATGGTCATCAAACCGGTTGTGGACAAAGCGGCGGACGAGGCTTGTTTTACCAACGGCAAAATCGCCGAGCAAACAAATTTTTTTGCTATATGTATTCAATGTCTATCCCTTTTCAAGGAATCATTACTCGTCACCCAATAACAATTAATGATTCGCGGCATGTTGTCCTTCTGCATAGCGTAACAAAGCGGCCAGCGTCATTGCCGACGGCGCAAAGGGCGCAGCATTGCCATCATATTTGTGCAACCGATTGGCATGTTGATGCTCAATCGCGATCATGGTCTGGCGCATCTGCTCGCGAAAACCTTGTGGCTCAATACCGTCAATCGTGGCCGCCAGATAGACAAGATGTGCCACTTCAATGATAATACTTTTGCCGCCATATTGAATCTGATTGAGTTCTTCTTTTTCGCTGCGCCCCAAGGCATCTTCGGTAAAATCGCGAATCGCACTCAGCATACTGCTGATCAGATCCGAATCAGTGTTTTCTTGTGCGGCATGGGCCGTGTGTAGCAGCAACAGACTGCTCTCGCGGTGAATCAAAAACAGGTTGTGTACCTGAAAGGGCAAGGCCTCGCGCATGGCCATTTCGGCGGCGGAAAGCCCCTGTAGACGACCGAGCAGGCGGCGTAGCAGATCTTTCATGTTAAGCGTTCTGCGCATCTGCCGATCAATCCGCTGGGCCAGCTCACGCATGGACTCGGTGACCGAACGCTGCACCAATTTCCCCAGAATGGGATAGAGCGCGTCCACCATTTCACTCTGCGAATCGCGAATGTTGGTGCGGATCGCCGAAGCAATCACCGGCGTGATCGTCGCCACCAACGCTTCTTTGTTGTTGATCTGCACTTCAAGTTCGTCGAGCAACGATTGTAATTCGTTGACCTCCGCCCGCATCCGCGCCACTTGCTGGCGATAGTCGCCAAAGAGCAAGTCGCGCAGGAGTTCCATGGTGGCATCTTCACTGTTTGCTTGCCCAGGCATGTCGAGCACGATCGGGACCGCGGCCGCGCTTGGCGCGGCAAAGTCCGGTTGGGCTGGGCTCGGATCATTCTGCTGGGCAACTGGGTGGGTGGGCACTGATCAAATCCTCGGTTATGCCAGCGCTTGGCTCAATTGATCCAGCAGATCTTCCTCCACTGGCAAGGGGGGCGGCGCTGTAGATTTTAGGCTTTGCCCCAGATCGATCAGCAGATCGCCAAGTGTTGGGCGGTCCACTTTGCGCTGGTTAAGTTCTTGTGACAGATCATGCAATTCTGTGCGTAGGATCTGTTCTGTGCGCACAAGGCCCTGCGCCACCTCATTGAGATTTTGGGTATGGCTTTGATCTAGCGCTTTCCACTGTTCGGTTAAGCGGTAGTCTACTTGTTGCAACTGCTGTTGAGCGCGCTTGCCCTGATCTTGTAGTTGCATGGCCAGGCGATCAATCTCTTGGCGCAGTAATCCGGTAAATTTATCTTCCTGCTCTTGGATCACCATAGCGAGTCGCGCTGTCTCTTGGGTAAGCGTACGCAACTCTTGATGGATGGCAGCAATGCGTTGTGTATAGTCACGCATTTGGGGACCAAAGAGTAGATCGCGAATCCGTTCTATCTTGTCAGCCGAATCAGTCGCACTCGCCAAATGATGGGTATTCGTAACCGGTGGGTACGTGTTTTCCATGGGGGTTCCCTTTTTGTTGACTTACAATTTTGTTTGTTTATTGTATACGGAATTACGACTTATGTAAATCCGCGTAATTGTGTAAAGCCGCTAAGTCATCATGGTGTATGCAGCCTAGAAGAATTGCATCGCCGTGCCGACCGGACTATAATGCTGCACAGGTGCTAGAATGTGCTAAATACCAATGCGCTTCAATGCGCATTGGTGTGCGTTGGTATGCGCAGCTAAATTTTTTGCGGATCAGGCGCCAGTAAGAATTTGGTGCTCGATCTTCGCTGCGTACGTAGTGGCAACATACACGTAGCTTCACAGGAAATCTGTAGAGTCTTTAAGACCCTACAGGGCTAACCAAGTGCGTAAACCCTATTGCAATCGCCAGCCACCGGTTTTGATAAAAACCGGTTACCCAGGTCTTGATCTTTATTGCACGGGCTTTGATTGATTATCAGAACGAAAATTGAGTAAGGAATAACGCATGTTAAAGACGCATAGTTGTGGCGCATTAAATCGCACCCATGTGGGGCAGCGCGTAACCTTGGCCGGGTGGATTAATCGGCGACGCGATCATGGAGGGCTGATTTTTCTTGATCTGCGCGATCGCTTTGGCATTACCCAAGTGACGGTGGATTCTGTGGCCAATGCCGCTGCCCATGAATTTGCCGAGCAGGCGCGCAGCGAATATGTGATTCAAGTGCAGGGCGTGGTGCAAGCGCGCCCCACCGGCCAGGAAAATGCCAACCTGAGCACGGGTGATATTGAAGTGATTGCCGACACCGTTGTGATTCTCAATCCTTCCAAAAATCCACCCTTCTACATTGCTGATTCTGCCGAAGAGGTTGACGAGGCGCTGCGCTTGAAGTACCGCTATCTTGATTTGCGCCGCCCACGCATGGTGCATAACCTCACCTTGCGCCACCGCATTGTGCGCTTTATCCGCGAATTCCTTTCCGATCAAGAATTCTTGGAAATCGAGACGCCGATCCTGCTCAAGAGCACGCCAGAAGGCGCGCGCGACTTTATTGTTCCCAGCCGCCTACACCCCCACGAGTTTTATGCGCTGCCCCAAAGCCCACAACAACTCAAGCAGTTGTTGATGGTGGCTGGCATTGAACGCTATTTCCAGATTGCCCGCTGTTTCCGCGATGAAGATCTGCGCGCCGACCGCCAGTTGGAATTTACCCAGCTCGATCTGGAAATGAGCTTTGTCGAGGCCGACGATATCCGTGCGCTGATTGAAGGCCTGCTCATCGATTTGTGTCAGATGTTGGGGGCCAAGCCGATTCAAACAGTGCCTTTCCCGATCATCACCTATGCCGAGGCGTTGGATAAATATGGCATCGACCGGCCCGATCTGCGCTTTGGCCTAACCCTCTTCAACGTAAGCGAGATCGTCGCCGACAGCGAGTTTGCCGTCTTTAAGAATGCGCTGGCGGGTGGCGGCCAAGTCAAGGGCATTATTTACCCGGGCGGCGCGAGCCTGCCCCGCCGCGAGATCGACGAACTGACCGACTTTGTCAAGCAATATGGGGCCAAAGGCTTGGCGTGGATCGGCGTGACCGGCGCACCCGACGCCACGGGCAATTATGCCGAGGCGGCATTGCGCAGTCAAATTGCCAAATTCCTGTCGCCCGCAACGCTGCGCGCTGTGATTGCCACCAGCGGTGCCCAGGCTGGCGATTTGATTTTGCTGGTGGCGGACAAGCCCGCCGTGGTGGCACAGAGCTTGCACAACCTGCGGCTGGAAGTGGGGCGCCGCGCCAAAGTGATCAACAATGAAGTACTCTCTTTCTGCTGGGTTGTAGACTTTCCACTGTTGGAGTACAACGAAGAGGATAGGCGCTGGTACGCCGTCCATCACCCGTTTACCAGCGCGCTGGACGCCGATTGGGCCAAGCTCGAAAGCGATCCTGGCAGCGTGCTGGCCAAAGCCTATGATGTGGTGCTCAACGGCTGGGAGATCGGCGGTGGCAGCATTCGTATCCACCGCAGCGATCTGCAAGATCGCCTTTTTGCCATGTTGGGCATGGCAAAAACCGAAGTGGACGCCCAATTTGGTCACTTGCTCGAAGCTTTTCAGTATGGCGCGCCACCGCATGGCGGCATTGCGCTGGGCATCGATCGCCTCGTCGCCATGTTTGCCGAAACGGCCAGCATTCGTGATGTGATCGCTTTTCCCAAAAACGCCGCGGGTACCGACCTGATGTTGGACACACCCAGCCCCGTAACCGACGCCCAGTTGGCCGAGCTGCATATTGCGTTGCGCGTTGCCAAGGCAAAGGAAAACGCGAAATAAAATCACTGGTTTGGCGCTTTGATTTTGCAAACAAGCTGTGCTATACTACGTATACTCTGCAGTCTCCGTGAAAGGATAGAATACGGGGCGAGCCAACATTTCACAAACGGGAGCAGGATCAAGTGGCGTGGATGTGATAGCCCGCGAGGGTAAGACGGAAGCGCCCAATCGGCACCCACCTACTTACGTAGGTTCGCACTCACTGTCCCCACGTTTCTGCGGAGTACCTTTTTATAAAAATCATACTCGAGTATGCTAACCGCCTGGGCCGCGCTCAGGCGGTTTTTATCAGCCAAAACAAATATGAAGCAGCCACGTTTACTTTTTCCACCTGCCGCCCGCCAGGCCTTGAGCCGTGGCTTTAACCTATTGAGCGATTTGATGGAAGTTTCCCTGGGTCCACAGGGCAGATTGGTCGCGTTAGCCAATGATAATCCGCGCAAATCACCCGAATTTCTCAACGATGGCGCGACGATTGCCCGCCGATTTTCGGGCTTGCCCAATCGCTTTGAAACAATGGGCGCCTTCTTGGCGCGGCATATTGCCTGGCGCGTCGAAGAAGCTGTGGGTGACGGCACCACCACCGCCGTTGTGATCGCCCGCCAAATTCTCAATGAAGCCAATCGCCATGCCGCGGCAGGGTATAATTTGATGCGCGTGGCGCACGGGCTGGAAAAACTCTTGCCGGTTGTGCTAGATGCGTTGGCGGCACAGGCGCATCCGCTGGTGCAGGCTGCACAGATCGCGGCCTTGGGCCGCACCATCACGGGCGATGAAACGCTGGGGCGGCTGCTCGAAGAAGTCTTTGACACAGTGGGCCCACATGGCTCAATCGATGTGCGGACAAGCTATGCGCGCATTCATGAGCGCCGCTATATTCAAGGCACCTTCTGGAATCAGGGCTGGGTCTCCTCGAATTTTACCAATCAACCGGGCACAGCGGTGTTGGAAAAGCCCTATCTGCTCTTTACCGATTACCAACTCAACGCCACGGCCCAACTGTTGCCCATTCTCAACCTGGTGCGCAGTGCGGGCGACCGCGGGCTGGTGGTGATTGCGCCCTCGGTCACCGGCGAGGCACTCAATCTGCTGGTAACCAACCATGTGCGCAAGGTGTTGCCCACGCTTGCTATTAAGGCGCCGGGGTTGGGTTCCGAAAAAAGTGACATTCTACAGGATCTGGCCGTTTTGTGCGGTGGACGAGTGATTCAAGCGGTCCTGGCCGATTCGCTGAGCAAGGTCACGCTGGCCGATTTGGGGCTGGCCGACGAGGTGCAGGCGATTCGCTCTGGCTTTACGATTATTGGCGGCAAGGGGCGTCCCGCAGCGATTCGTCAGCGCCATCAGGAATTGCGCAGCCTGTTGCCCAAAGCGCAACCGGGCCGCGACCGCGACCGCCTGATCGAGCGCAGTGGCAAGTTATTGGGGGGGGTGGCCCTGCTGGAGATTGGCGGCGCCACCGAAAGTGAGCGCGATTATTTCAAGGCGCGCGCCAAAGAGGCGGTCAGTGTGTTGCGGTTGGCACTGCAAGATGGCGTTGCGCCTGGCGGTGGGGTTGCCTATCTGCGCTGCTTGGCTGCGCTCGACCGCATCGAACTGCCCGAGGACGAAGCGCCGGCCATTGCGATTATGCGGCGCGCGCTCATGGCCCCGACGCAAGCGATTCTGCGCAATTCTGGTTTCGAACCGGGCCCGATCCTAGCGCAACTGCTCGCCGCGCACAATGGCTTTGGCTTTGATGTGCTGAACGCGCAGATGGTCGATGTGATGGCTGTGCATATTGTGGACCCGGTGCGCGTGCTCCAATCCGCCTTGCAGATCGGCGTCAGCGGCGCACTCATGGCGTTGACCACTGAAACCCTCGTCCATCGCCCGCGCCACAACCGCGATGAAGAAGTCGATTTCAGGCCGTAACCCGCGCCGGCAAGCTACGCCTACACTTTGCGAAAAATTGCGCAATCTATTGACGCGTGCCCCAGGTTTGTGATAAACTGTCACGTTAACATGTTGAAGCAGATTGGGCGAAGGAATGGGGGGAACTGTGGCCATTACACGGACAAGGGTAGCGGATGACACTTGGGTGTTTACCAGTGAATTGTATGTGGAAGTCAATGCTGGCTTGGTGGTAACGGCAGAAGGCGGCATCCTCATCGACACGTTGCCGTTTCCCTCGGAAACCAAGCAGATTATCGACTTTGCCCAGCGTGTCTGTCCCCAAGGCATCAAATATTTGGTCAATACAATCAGCCATGCCGATCATATTTATGGTTCGTGCTTTTTTCCCGATGCTGAACTGGTGGCGCATGAATTATGTCGCGCGATGATCATCGAACATGGCTATAAGTCGCTGGCGCAGGCCAAAGAGTATACGCCGGAACTGCGCGAGGTGGAGATCCGCCTGCCCAAACTGGTCTTTAATGAGGGCTTGGTCTTGCGCCTGGGTGACAAAACCGTCCACTTGATTCATTCGCCCGGTGCCAGCCCGGATCTGTGCGCGGTGCATGTGCGCGAGGACAAGGTGCTCTTTGCTAGCGATCTGCTCATGCCAGTGCCCTTAATCGCGACTGCGTTTAGCGATATCGAGGCCTTTAAGCGCTCGTTGCTCAACCTGCATGACTATAACCTGGAGTGCATTGTCCAGGGGCACGGCGATATTTTGTTGCGCGGCGAGGTTACCAGCAGCATCGACATTAGCGTCCAATATCTCAATGAGATCGAAGCCCTGGTGGATCGCCTGATGGCCGAAGGTGCGACCAAGCATGACTTGCTGCAATATGATATTGAGCGCTTCGACCGCAGCCGCATTCCCTTGGGTGGGTTGGTGCAGCAATTTCACGCCAACAACCTGCTCTATCTCTGGGAACGGGCGCGGGCCGCGCAGCGCAAACAGCGCCAATCTGCGCCGCTACCGGCCTAGTGTTCAATCCATTCAAGTAGAACGTAGACCCCTATGGCAAGTGCTACGATTTTGGCCCTGATCGAAGAAATTGAAGCGTTGACCCCCGATCAGCGCCGCCAGTTGCAGCGGCGGCTCTATGCCAGTGGGCTCTTTGTGCCCGATATCCTCTTCTCTGATCAAAATCGCCTGGCGATAGCCCCGGCATTGGGCGCAAAAGGGTCAACGAATCGCCGCACGCGGTCAAACACTGCCCAATCGGTGGCTATACCCACCCCCACTGTCGCAGCCAAGGTTGGATCCAAACCCGACAAATCTGATTATCGTTCACCGGTCAGCGGCAAGATTGTCATCGGCGCGCCCACCACAGAGAAGCGCGAAGCTGATCCGCAGATCATGTCGCCCCTGCCCGGCCAGGCTCCCGAATGGCCCATCAGCGTGATCTTTGATGGCGGCAGTCGCGGCAATCCAGGCCAAGGCTATGGCAGCTATGCGCTGCGCTGGCCGGGCGAACAGCAACAACTAGTCCGGCTGCGCTTTGGCGATCGTGTCACCAACAACGAAGCCGAATATGATACCCTGATCACCGCCCTCGAAGCCATCCTCAAACGCCTGCGCGACGCCGGGGCTGATCCTAGCACGGCGCGTCTCGACATTCGTGGTGACTCGCTACTGGTGATCAACCAAGTGCAGGGCACCTGGCAATGCAAAGAAGCGCGCCTGCAAACCCGCTGTCAACAAGCGCGCGCCCTGCTCCAACAATTTGGTGAATGGCGCTTGCAACACCATGACCGCTCTAAAAGTGTCGATGTGTTGGGGCATTGAGTATTTCTTCCCCGCTAACCCCAAAAAACTGGGCAATCAAAACGGAAAAGGCGACTGGTTTACTGCTTAAAAATTACTATGTCGATGGGTGCTTTGACATCTATGGCTGAATGCATCACAATAGGGGGTATAACCAACCCAAAAATATAATATTCCCTATTCAGGTAGAAAGAACCTAGTCATGAAACAAAAAGTTGTCATGCAGATGGAGCTGCGTTTTGGTGCCACTGATCGCATCCGTGAAGTTGCCGAGGTGGTGATTGATCCGGCGCTGGAACAGGTGGCGGGTGCGGATGTGATCGTTTCGGGTAGCGTCTATTGTGATGGTGTGCTGATGGACAAGGCTGGTCCCAACTTGCTGGCGATTGCCAAGCCAGGGATTGGCGTTGATAACATTAACATTGACGCGGCTACCGCGCGCAATATTTTGGTGATTCACACGCCAGATGCACCCACCGAATCGACTGCTGAACATGCTGTGGCCTTGCTCATGGCTGTGGCGAAGCGCGTAATGGTGGGCGATATGTCCCTGCGTGGCGACGATTCGATTCAGCGTGGCGACATGACTGGCACCGAACTACTGGATCGTACCTTGGGCGTTGTGGGCTATGGGCGCATTGGCCGGCGTGTCGCCGAAATCTGTGCGCTCGGTTTGCGCATGAATGTGCTGGTCTATGATCCCTTTGTCCAGACCAATCAACCGACCCCAGAACGCGTCACCCTCACCAATAATCTGGATGAACTGCTCAGTCGCTCGAATTTTGTGACCGTTCATGTGCCGCTGACGCCCGAAACGCGCCATTATATCGGCGAACGCGAGATGCGCCTGATGCAACGTGGCTCATACCTGATCAATGCCAGCCGTGGCCCGGTGATCGATGAGGCTGCCTTGATCCGTCTGTTAAATGAGGGGCATCTAGCCGCGGCGGGTCTGGACGTGTTTGATCCTGAGCCGCCCCTGCCCAGTAATCCTCTGTTAAAAATGAAAAATGTAGTGCTCACCCCGCACATTGCTTCGAGCACCGACCGCGGGATTTATGCGATGATGCACGGTGTGGCCGATCAAGTGATTGGACTTTTGAATGGCGAACGGCCCATCTCGATTGTCAATCGCCAGATCTGGCCGGGGCGTGTTGTAACCAAGGCATAGGCACATTCGATTATAATCTGCCGAGAGCGTTAGGGCCTACAAGACCCTAACGCTCTATCAATTGTAGCTTAGTGGTGTTCGTGCTCTTCGTGCTTAAACTGGCTGATGACATCCTGTGCCAAATGGGTGGGTACTGGCTCATAATGATCCAGTGCGATCGAGTAGAAGCCGCGACCTTGGGTCATGGAGCGTAACTCGGTGCTATAGCGCAAGATTTCGGCTAGCGGCACCAGCGCGTGGATAATTGTGCGGTTGGCCTTCTGCTCCATTCCCAACACACGCCCGCGCCGCGTATTGAAATCGCCCATAATGTCGCCCATATACTCTTCGGGCACAATCACATCGACGCGATAGATCGGTTCGAGCAGCACCGGATTGGCTTGTTGCACAGCCAATTTGAAGACTTCACGCCCGGCGGTTTGAAAGGCGATATCCTTGGAGTCAACCGGGTGCTCTTTGCCATCAAAGACGACGGCTTTGATCCCTGTCACGGGGAAACCAGCGATCACGCCATGTGCCATCACCTGGCGAATGCCTTTTTCGATGGAGGGCAAGTAGACACCGCTGATCGTGCCGCCGAACACTTCGCTGACATATTCAAAATCGCCGCCGCCATTGAGCGGTTCGACGCGCATATGGACTTCGGCAAATTGGCCAGCGCCGCCGGTCTGTTTTTTGTGGCGATATTGGGCAGAAGCCGTGCGACTAATCGTCTCTTGATAGGGCACCTTCGGGTCGGCTGTCTCCACCTTGACGCCAAATTTGCTTTCCAACCGGCGAATCGCCACATCAACGTGTGTGTCACCCATGCCCTGCAACAGCGTTTGCTTGGTCGCGGGAATCGTTTCAATTTTCAGCGTAGGATCTTCTTCGATCAAGGCGTGGAGCGAAGGGCCTAACTTGGCACTATCGACCTGGGTGCATGGCGCAATGGCAACCGCGTAGAGTGGCTGTGGATAAACGGGCGATGGCACACGCAAGGCCATATCGGCAGAGAGCGTATCCCCTGTAATGACATGTTCCAATTTGGTAATCACCCCCAGATCACCGGCCACTAGCTCGTTAGTGCCGTGTAGTTCTTTGCCACTGGCATAGCTCAAATTGGCGATCCGAAAACTCTGGCCTGTCCGGGTGTCGGCCAGTTGGCTATCTTTGGTGACGGTGCCAGAGAAAACGCGAATATAGTTCATGCGCCCCACAAAGCGATCGATGATTGTCTTAAAGACGACGGCGACAGGTACTTCCCCAGGATCGCTGGCGAGCGCCACGGTTTCGTCACCCCTGTAACCGATGATCGGGTGGGCGCTGGGCAAGGGAACGTAGCGGCCTAATGCGTGTAACAGGCGCTCCAGGCCAATCGCGCGCGTGGCGGCCCCACAGTAAATTGGCGCAATCTTGCCTTCTAGCACCCCCTTGCTCAGTCCACTGCGCACTTCCTCTGCGGTCAGCTCTTCACCGTCTAAATATTTCATGATCAAATCATCATCTGCTTCAGCCGCGGCTTCGACCATGGCGAGCCGGGCGACCTCCACGGCATCTATCAACTCGGCAGGAATCGGGGCTTCCTTTTCTTCCTTGCCCAGATAGGCTTTCATGGTAACCAGACTGATAACACCTTGCAGATTTTCGGCAGAGCCGATCGGCAGTTGCATGGGGATAAAGCGGATGTCGGTAAAGGTGGCGCGCAGGCTATCGACCGTCTGTTGAAAATTGGCATTTTCCCGATCCATCTTGTTGACAAAGACAATGCGCGGCTTTTGGCTCTCGTTAAGATAATCCCATGCCAGCTCTGTGCCGACTTCAACACCGGCCACGCCATCGATGACAATCAACGCCGCTTCTGCCACATGCAGCGCACTCATCAACTCGCCAACAAAATCTTGGTAGCCGGGAACATCAATCAGGTTGATTTTTAGATTATCTGTGCTAAGGGGAATCACCGACTGGTTGATGGAAATGCCGCGACGTTGTTCTTCGGGGTCCCAATCGGCCACAGTCGTGCCATCTTCGACGCGGCCCATGCGGGAAATGGCACCCGTTTTGAATAACAAAGCCTCGGTCAGAGAAGTCTTGCCAGAACTACCATGTCCAAGAATAGCTACATTACGTATCTGATCAGTGCGATACTTCGCCATGCGTCCTCCTTCACAAATAGTGCAGATCGTAAGCGTAGGCTCTTCACTAGTGTAGGGGAAGTTTCCTTCCCCAAGGATATGGATGATACGATGGTGTTTGGAGCAATTGCCTGTGCAACCTTGCACACTGCAACTAAAATTTTGATGGTATAAAAACGCAGCCTAGTCCATCATAGTTTTGATTACAGTGTACGAATTGCTGTACCGTGACGAACGATTTCTCACCAAAACGACAGAGCCAGTTGTTACGAACTGCTGATAAAAATAGGTTTCGTGGCCGACATGCCATACAGGGAGCATTGGCGTGCAGGCCATACAGGGATCTTGTGCAGCTATCTACAGAGAGATCATCGGTAGCGCTAGCAAAATCTATGCGATTGTCATTGGTTTGTGATCGATCTGTGGAAGCGGCTGAAAATGATTGTACTGAAAAAATGGATTGCTGTCAATGCACCCAAAAACTGAAAACTAATCCGATTGGCTTGAGCAAAGCCACCGTGCGCCGCGGTTTCTGAGAAAAAGATTAAAATTATGCAAAGAATAATTTGGTAACCGATAAGCAATTTGGTATTATCACCATAAGTCGGGCGTAGTATCAGCCGTGTGCAAAATTTTCTATATAAAAAGCTGACAAAAATTCCACACTCCCTGATCATACGCCCCTTAGCCAGCGGCAAAGCGTCGTCAATACCCATGAGAGTGATAATGCAACTGTGAGCTCAACGAATCAATTGGCCATTTCCCCGCCCTCTCATCTTCGCTCTACCAATCAGAAATCGCCAGAAATTCGCTTGTTGTTGATCTGCCAGGCGGAAGGGCTGCAAAGTCGCTATTCCGAATTGAGTACAGAAGATAGTGGCTTGACTGCCCAAGGTTGGGAACAGACCAATCTGCTGGCTTCCTGGCTGGCAACCCATGAAAAAGTTGATATATTGGTGAGCGCACCACAACTGCGCAGTCGGCTTACAGCCCAACGCGTAGGGCAAGTTTTGGGCAAATCGGTGAGTGTCAACCGCGATTTACCCTATCAGGCCCGCGTTGGCACCGGCAGTTTAAGCGCAGGGACGGATCGTCATTATCTCTTCTCGCCGTTACACCATCAGGAACAATTTGCTGATCAAGACAAGTACACAGTATTTCGGCAAGGCTTAATTGACCATGTGGAAAAGATTGTCCATGAACACTGGGGCAAGACCGTCGCCGTGGTTCTGGATGGTAATGCCGTTTCCACACTCCTGTTGTACTTTTGTCAGGGCAAAAATGTGGCTTTTTCCATCAATCATACCAGTATATCCGAGGTAGCTTGGCAGGGCGGCGAGTGGTGTATTGTCTATACCAATCGGCTTGAACATAACCTGGCGCCAACGCTGGTAGCACCCACTGCGGCCAACCAGACGCCCGATGTAACAGCCGTAGATTCCAAAGATGAAGATCTGGTACAGGTACTCAATGTCTATAATCGCGTACTGACGGCCGATGTTGATCTGCTTGACCAAGTGCGTGAGCAACGTGTGCGCCATCTGCTCAAATTCGCCAATTTGCCCAAGAATTTACGCATCATGGATCTGGGCACGGGGATCGGGCGGCTGGCATTGCTCCTGGCCGAAGAAGGGGCCAACGAAGTCGTTGGCGTCGATATTAGCCCCGCCATGTTAGAAGTAGCCGAGTATTTACGCCTAAGCAGTGCATCGCCCGCCGCCAGCCGCGTCAGCTTTCGGCTCGCCTCGGCCCAACGTATGCCCTTTCGTGGTGAAAGTTTTGACGCAATTATCTGCCGGCTGGTGCTCGATCATAGTCACAAGCCAGAGCACATTATGCAGGAATTGGCGCGCCTCTTAAAGCCCGGTGGCGTTTTGCTTTTAGCCGATCTGCTGGGTGCCGATGATTCGGTCAAACGGGCCACGCAAAATACGATTGAAGCACGGCGCAACCCAAGCCATGCCGCCGCGCTCAGCGCCGAGCAATATCGCAAATTAGTCACCGCGGCCAAGCTGACCATCGAAGCCGAGACCGTAGCTGTCTTTGAACAAGACCTGGAAGAATGGCTCACCGATTTGCAATCCAACCCCGCCACGCGCACCACCGTGCGCGAGATGATGGAAGCTGGCCTGGAAACCGACGCCGCCGGGCTGAACGTGCGCCGTCACAGTGGGAAATTAGTCTTCGACCGCCGGCTGATCTATATCAAGGCAGTTAAACCAGTGGCCACTCCATAGGCAATTCATAACGTCAACCACGCAACACGTTAGGCGCGGTCGCGATACAGTTCACGCACGATGATCAGCTTCTGAATTTGGGTGGTACCTTCATAGATCTGATAGATCTTGGCGTCGCGCATGAGCTTTTCCACCGGATACTCGCGACTGTAGCCATTGCCCCCAAAAACTTGAACGGCATCAGTGGCGTTTTGCATGGCAGCGTCGGCACAGAACGCTTTGGCAATTGCCGCGTCGCTCGTGTTGCGTTTGCCATTGTCCACCAGCCAAGCGGCCTTCCACGCCAGATCATGGGCGGCTTCGGTACGGATTTTCATGTCTGCCAAAAGAAAGCCAACGCCTTGATGCTGATAGATCGGCTGACCAAAAGTTGTACGTTCACCGGCATATTTGACGGCTTCATCCAACGCCCGGCGCGCCAACCCGCTGGCCGCCGCGGCGACTGGTGGACGGCTTTTGTCAAAGACGCGCATGGCAATCATAAAGCCGTCACCTTCGCCACCCAGACGATTTTCTTCGGGCACTTCGACATTTTCAAAGAAGACCTGCGCCGTTTGCGCGGCATGTTGTCCCATCTTTTCCAGTGGCTTGCCGACAGTCAGACCCGGATAGTCACGTTCGACAATAAAACAACTCATGCCACGATGCCCTGCTTCGGGATTGGTCTTGGCAAAGACCACAAAGAAGCTGGCGACCGGCGCGTCGGTGATCCAGGTCTTGCCGCCGTTCAAGAGATAGTGATCACCCCTTTTGATAGCAGTCGTTTTAATGCCGGCCACATCTGAGCCGGCGTCGGGCTCGGTCAGCGCATAGGACATAACCTTGCCCTCACTGGTCAGGCGCGTCAGGTAATGCGCTTTTTGCTGTTCTGTACCGGCAATTAAGAGGGGCAACGCCGCCAACTGATTGAGCATGAGCGCCGTTTCAATGCCTGTACAACCATAACCCATCTCCTCGCACACAATCGATTCTTCCAAGACACTGGCACCCACCCCGCCATATTCCTCGGGAATGTTCAGGTTCACCAATCCCGCCTTCTGGGCGCGGTTGAAAATATCCCAAGGCCACTCGCCGCTGCGATCATAGTGTTCGGCCTGGGGCGTAATTTCTTTGCATGTGAAATCGCGCGCGAGATCCTGCAACATCTTCAGATCGTCGGACAACGCTAGCTGCAGCCCGCCCGCCATACTTGTTGAATTAGTCATCATCTGATCCTTTGGTTCGCCTGGTAAGCGATTCATGCTCACGATTGATTCTGCGGTATTCTATGCGGTAATCATAGTAAACCCCGGTGCAATTCTGAACCTGTTGCCATCTTGTTGCTTGTGTGGCAGCAGGGAATAAGCGACGCAAAGTCTTGCGTCTGTACCGGCAGGCGGCGCGGTGGGTAGAACAACTGAGGCGCTGTCGGCCAGATGATCTGGATTACAGCGCCTCCCTTTATTGATGAGCATAATTTGTCGAACATTTTGTTTGCGAGCAAAGGGCTATATCAAGCGCTTACTCAATAGGTGCCAATGGTGGGATCCACTTCCTTGGCCCAAGCGCCGACCCCGCCGGTCATACTCGATACCTTTTGCCAGCCTTGTTGGCGTAGCCACGCGGTTACTTGGGCGCTACGCATCCCGTGGTGGCAGAAAACCACGATTTCGGCTTGTTGATCTTGTGCTTCATCTGGCAACGCCTTGAGCTGGCGATCGGCCAATTCGCTCAGGGGTAGGAGGCGCACCCGTTCATCCTGAATGCTGACGCGCGCGACTTCATCTGGTTCGCGTACATCAAGCCAGATGAACGATTCACCGGCCTGTCGCTTGCTATCCACTTGTTTTACGGTAATTTCTGGGGCACCAAAAGGGTTGGACATAACAAAATTATATTCTAATAAGCCATGAAATTGAGGAGACCGTAGAAACAGATAAATGATGCCGTGACTTCTGCAAAAAAAGCGAGTAGAGAGCTATTCTCTACTCGCTTTCGTCACAGACCACGCTTACTTAGTGACCACAGCTCTTGGCTGCGGTTTCCTCGCCATTGTGCGATTGGGCCGTGCGGAAGCTGCTGCCACAACCACAGGAACTGGTGGCATTCGGGTTGTCGATATGAAAACCGCCACCCATCAGGTTGTCCACATAGTCGATGTTGGCACCATCCACATAGAACAAGCTGGTGGGATCAACAAAGACACGCATGCCATCCTGCTCGTACACTTCATCGCCTTCGCGGGTGGTGTCTTCAAATGTCATGCCGTACTGCATACCGCCACAACCGCCGCCTTTGACAAAGACGCGCAGACCATGGGTATTCTTGAGACCCTTTTGACCCAAGATCCCGCCTAGTTTTTCAGCAGCATTTGTTGTAATCGTAATCATTCTGCGAACTCCTCTTAACAAGATAAAACGAAAAGTTTGTGAAAGTTTATATTGGTTATTACAGAATGTATGGATTTACTATTCTGCAATCTGTATTATACCATCCATAAATCGCTTACATCTACAAGTATACCGCAATCGCGCATAAATGATAATGGATTACTAGATTCAATGTGGGCAAATTTCTATCATCTAGGGCATTGCTCAGGCTAATCTAGCCACCAATTTGATTCATGGCGCGCTTGCCACTACTGACACCGTCGGCAAGACCGTGGCCCCACGGCTTGTGGAACGCGCCATCGCGCATGATCACGCGCAATTCCTCGAAGCTTGCGCCAGCGCGTAGGGGTGTCAACAAATCAACTTCATCATCGCGCAACAGACAGAGGCGCAATTTCCCGTCGGCAGTTAGACGCACACGACCACAGCCTTGACAGAAAGGCTCGGTGACACTGCTGATAAAACCAAGTGTCCCCATTGCTCCAGGAATACGGAAAGGCCGGCTGGGATCCACATAATCATAGCCAGCTTCTTCGAGCGGGCCAAATGTGTTTTCAATCTGTGCACGCATTTCTTGGAAGGTAACTACATTTGTCTGTTGGAAATCGGTGATTTCGCCAAACGGCATCATTTCAATAAAGCGCACATCCCAGTCATTTTCCAGCGTAAGTCGCGCCAGCTGCACCATATCATCGCCGTCATTAAAGTTGCGCACGACCACACTGTTCAGCTTGATCGGCGTTAAGCCAGCGGCTTCTGCTGCCCGAATTCCCCGCCAGAGTTCATCAATGTTGCCCCAACGGGTAATTCGGTGAAACTTTTCGGCATCTAGCGTGTCGATACTGATATTCACCCGTTGTAAGCCAGCGTCCGCCAGCGGTTGGGCCAGCTTATCGAGCAGGATGCCATTGGTGGTCATTGCCAGATCTTTGATACCCGGCGTGTTGGCAATCCCGCGCACAATGTCAACCACATGCGGGCGAATGGTCGGTTCACCGCCCGTTAAGCGAATCTTGTTGACGCCAAGACTAGCCCCCACGCGCACCAGTTGCAACAACTCTTCGTCTGTCATCAATTCCTGGCGCGCACGAAAGGTCATATCTTCAGGCATACAGTAGACACAACGCAGATTGCAGGCATCAGTCAAACTGATGCGCATATAGTTGATGCGTCGGCCATAACTATCATGCATCGGCTGGATGGCAAAATTGGCTGGGTTAAAGCCAGGCGCGGGGGCAAGCGTAACCTTGCCATAGGGCGTTTGCTGAAATTGAATCGGCGTACTCATTGATCACCTAATCCCTGTTAACAAGGGCAATTCACCACACATACAGATCGGTTGCGACGCACTTGTAATGCGATAGGTACAGCAGTGGGCACCCTCGACCATTGATTCTACGCGTTGACAAGGCTCTTCAAATAACTCATTAATCAACGTTTGATCCATCGAACAGAGTTCACGGTGTTCAGCGGAAGCGCCAGCGTATGGGCAGTTGTATTTATGCAACAAATATTCACCGCTTGCGCCGTTGGGTGTCGGCTCCCAACTTGCCAGATAGCCCCGTTCATTCAAAAAATCAGTGACTTGGATGAGTTGCGTTTCAATCGCTTCTCGCTCGGTTTGAACGGCTACCACCGCTGCATCCGTTCGCTTAAATTCAGCCGCAATTTGGCGCGCAATCGAGCGAAAGGCTAATGGCACCTGGTCCGGCGGTAGGATTTCTTTGATCTGAACCAATAATTTGTCGGCCAAGCCCGCAAAGTTGTTGGGAAAATAGCCACAGGCTTCGGGTGTAAGCGTATAGACTTGTTGTGGGCGACCCACATTGCCTTTGCGCTCCAGCCGTGATACACAAATTAAATTATCGCCTTGCAAAATGTCCAGATGATGGCGCACAGAAACCGGAGCCATTTCCAGTTGCTCGGCTAGTTCAGCAACGGTTGACCCGCCCCCACGTTCTTTTAGAATTTCCAGGATGCTTTTGCGGACTGCGTGCACGATTGCCTACCCTGTCTACCAAACCCTTGGTGCCAAGTGCTTGGACATCATCTTTTCTAAACGTAACCACCAAACCTACTAGTAGATCCCGGCGTAAATAAGGTACCCTATTTTTACCATGATGTACACGAGTAACGTGCCTGATTAACTGCCGTGGTATCTACGCCCAACTGTACTAGTATTAGTATATCACAGAAGTGCTGATTGTGTCAATTATTATGAAATTATTCATAAATATATTTTCAGGCAACACTGGACAGAAAATCAGGGAGTGTGCTGCTGGCTGGATTCACGGTACTGGTTTGGAAAGTCTATTGTGCCACCTTGGTAGGAAGCACCAACGCAACCAATGCGCTGTCGGTTGAACGGCGGCTTGACTGCCTTGTTCGGTTAGCAAGTAGGTCGCCGCCGGGAATTTCATGTTACTCCGTAGCCAGCCCCGCTTTTCCAGATCGCGCACCGCCGCGGTTGGCACTGCAAAGGCTGTACCCCGCAAAGGATGGATTTGATGGATCTTTTCCCCATCCAGCGTGCGGTGGGCTTTGAGCGTTGCCCCTTGTTGCAGGGCCGCTACGATCTGCTTGGCTGCCGCCGAAAGTCCCATACGCCTACCCCATTTAGCCTAACTCTGAGACATATTGCTGTAGTTCACGCTGGGATATCTTGATAAACTGATCAGCAAAAACCTCTTCCATTTCGACATCGCTCAGGCGAATGCGTAAAATGTCCAGCGCGTCTGTGGGTGACTGGCCATAGGCCAACTTTTTCTTGCCATTTTTCAGGGCAAAAAGATACATATAGTGGGGATTGCTAAAGCTGCTCATAAGTTTCTCTGGACTATTTCTCTGGGCTATTTCTCTAGGCTTTGATCAGGGTGCCTTGATAGAGATCGGCACCACGCAAGGCACTGAGACCCCGATTGATCTCTGCATCATACTTGCCCGCCATCAGATCCCGGTAGAATTGATAATCGACCCCCCGCACCTTTTCGTCGTCGGGGAAGCGATGATAGTTATCCTTGCCCATGCGGCTCTTGCCCTCGGCGATCAGTTGATTGCCCAATGCCGAACCGGGATAGGGGGCGTAGAAAGCAATCGACGGAAAGACGCGTTTCATCTGTTTGAGCATGCGCATGGTCTTGAAGGCATCTTCGTGGGTCTCACCGGGGATGCCCAACATAATATTCGACCAGAAGATCGGCGGCTTTTCGCCCTTGGCTTCCAGTTCATCGCCAATCCGATTGACGAGATCGATGGCGAAATAATTGTCTTCTTCGGTGCATTCCTTGTTGAGCAGGCGCAGAATGCGATCACTGCCCGATTCAAAGCCAATCGAAATGGTGCGCCAATTGGTCTCTTTGACCAAGGCCTCAAAGAGATCGGGCCACTGCTTGACTGTGTCGGCGCGGCCGGCGGCCCAGTAGGTCCAATTTTTGGTTTTGCGTGGATATTTTTCGATCCATTCTTTCAACCACTTGGGATTTTGGAAAAACATCGAATCGTGGATCACCACCGAGCCAACGCCATATTTGCGATCCAGAAAATTCAATTCATCGATTACATCATCCACCGGACGGCGACCCATGTTGGGAATGTAGGAATTTTCATTGCAAAAGACACACTGCCAGGGACAGACGCGGCTGGTCAAGATGGTTGCCACCGGGCCGGGGCCCCAGCCACAAGCCGGTTCAAGCGGCCAGGGAAATTTGCGCCGGGTCTGCCAACTGGCTGGCTTGGGCCACAACGCCCGATCAATGGCTGGCCATTCGGCCATCGACTTTGCCCCTTCGGCGCTAAAGACACGCGGAAACGCACTCGGATCGCGCACCAGATCGACGATCACTTTTTCGCCAGGGCCTTTGCAGATGCGATCAAATTCTTTCACTTCTTCCATTTCATCGGGGGCAACCGTGGCGTGCATGCCACCTGTCAGCACAATGCCGTCGGGATTGATCTCCTTGAAGAGTTGGGCCGACTTAAGGGCAACCGGGTAGGTGTAGCTACGCACATTCATAATGAGCATCGCATAGCCCTTGAACTGCTTGGCTAATTGCTCCCAAGCGGTGACCGCGCGCGTCGAGGCTAGATCCGTTTGTACGCCATTCTGGTGCAAAATGGTGCGCAACAGACCCAAGCCGTGGTCTTGCCACTGTTCGTGCGGCCCATCCGGGTGGACTAGATCGCCCAGATCACCCAGATCCAGCCACAGGACATTCGATGTCTTCTTCCTACTCCAGGGCCAAGATAGTTCCACTGTTGCCTCCGTTACCTTCATTCATCGTACAGTCACTATAGAGTCACTATAGAGTCACTATAGAGTGTTCACAGCAGATAGGATACGATTTCAAGCGTAACACTATCATATCACATCTCTTCACATCTCTTCACATCTCTTCACATCTCTATAGTCTTCAGTCTTCTTTGATTTTTCCTCTGTACCGTACTTTCGCTTGCTACCTATTTGGCGCGCAGTATAGCACAGGCAAGGGGGTGTGTCAATTATTATGAAAAAGATGATAATTATACCCCGCATGTGGAAAAGATTCTGCCTAGGGTAAGCACGTGTTGTAGATACTACCCCGTTGCTACTGCGGATCGATGTGGGAAAACCTTAGATTGTGAAAAAAATAACTTGACATGCGCGCTCATGATCAGTATAATTTGTATGGGAGTTCACCTAATTATTTCCATCGCCATTGTTTCCGTGTCCGGGCAACGCTCAATCCGTTATCATCTTCCCTGCGGATTATGGTGTGTTTAGCTGGTCAATGGATGACCAAAAGTTGCAATCTCTGGCTGATTTAGGTAGAATTCAGGGGATAGACTTAGAAAATTTATCCAGTTTCTGTGAAACTGGGCGTTAGTTATTTGAAATTTATCAAAAATTTCTGCGACAATACAATCTCTGATAATTAAACAGGGTTTAGCATCATTAGCATCAAAGGAAGCGGTTCATGGCAAAGACCACCACTCCTCCATCGCCATCGGATTTTGAAGCACGCAAGGATGTGCAAGTACATCCCTATCTGCACGACAAAATTCAGGTGCCCGATGAGTTGCAGGCAAATGTGTTCGTCACTACCCTAGACAAAGTTTATAACTGGAGCCGTCAGGCATCTATGTGGCCGTTGCTCTTTGGTCTGGCCTGCTGTGCTATCGAAATGATTGCCACAGCGGCCAGCCGTTGGGATCTGGCGCGTTTTGGCATGGAAGTGATGCGCCCCAGCCCCCGCCAAAGTGATCTGTTGATCGTTTCTGGCACGGTCACCAAAAAGATGGTGCCAGCGATTGTGCGCATCTATAACCAGATGGCCGAGCCACGCTATGTGTTGAGCATGGGGGCTTGTGCTACCGGCGGCGGTCCCTTCAAAGAGGGCTACAATGTGGTCAGTGGTATCGATAAATATATTCCCGTCGATGTCTATGTGCCCGGTTGCCCGCCCACGCCCGATGCGTTGATTTACGGCATTTTGAAATTGCACGAAAAAGTGCGGCGTCAGAGTGTTGCCTCGGTGCCGTGGTATCAGAAAAATAGCTCTGGCTTTGTGCCTGTCCCGATCTTGGGGCCAGATATTTTTGACCCACGCCAAATTCAGTTGATCAAAGAGCACACCATGGCCGGTGTGAAGCCAGCCAAACCAGCGGTTGCGCCGAAGCCTGCTGCGCCGGCACCTGCTGCGCTCAAGCCTGCTGCACCTGCGGCTACGCCAGCCGCACCTGCACCCGTCGCTGAACCTGTTGCCAGTGCCCCTGCCGAAGTGGTGGAAGCTGCCCCTGAGCAACCCGTTGCGCCAACTGCTGCGGCTCCCTTGTCGGGCAAGGCCAAGGAACGCGCCGAGCAAGCCAAGGCCCGTATGGCTGCCAAAAAGGGTGGATGAGGCGACTTTGTCGCACAGTATGAATCTAGAGCAAAATTTCCTGTATGGCAAGAGAGGCTTGAATTATGAGTGAAGCAACTGTAGTGGCCGAAGCCCCAGGTGTTGACACCCGCCTTCCCTATAACGACGCTGTGCCTGATGCCGTTATCGGCCAATGGTTGACTGAAACAGAGACGGCTTGGGTGGTCGCACCCGACAAATTACTCGCGTTGCTGACCCATCTGCGCGACCGCGAAAGCTACGACTTTCTTTCGAGTGTCACCTGCACCGATTATCAGGCCTATAAAGGCAAGGCCCGCGCCGGCGTCTCTGAACGCTTTGATATTGTCTATCATCTCTATAGTACCCAAAAGGGTGGCGGTCATCTGTCGCTGCATGTGCGCGTGCCCAAAGATGAGAGCGTTCCCTCGGCGACGGCTGTTTATCCTGGTGCCAATTTGCAAGAATGTGAAATTTATGATCTGTACGGCATTAAATTTGCCGGACATCCCAATCTGCGCCGTACACTGCTGTGGGAAGGCTTTCATGGCCACCCCATGCGCAAGGATTGGAAAGAAGCCTATTTTGAAGAAGAGACCAAACCCTTTAAAAGTCGCTACCCCAATGGTGGCTATGTTTGGCATGAAGATAAATTGCCCTGGGGCAAAAACACCACCTACCCCGCCGGTTGGGACCCTGATAGCTGGCAAGAACCGATCACCTATGTGCCCGTGAGCCAGGCACCCCACCATAGCGCAGAAGGTGAGCTTGATACGGACAGTATTGTGGTCAACCTTGGCCCCCATCACCCCAGCACGCATGGCGTCTTCCGCATGTTGACCCGCATCGAAGGTGAAACCATTTTGGCCCTAGAGCCAGAGATGGGTTACCTGCACCGCAATCACGAGAAGATCGGTGAGCGCAACACCTGGTTGATGAATATGCCTTTCACCGACCGCCTGGATTATATCAACTCCATGAGCAATAACCTGGCCTATGCGTTGGCTGTCGAAAAATTAGCCAACATTGAAGTGCCAGAGCGTGCCAACTATCTGCGGATTATCATGGCGGAATTAACGCGCGTGGTAAATCATCTCTGGTCGATTGGCTTTATTCTTAACGATCTGGGTGCCCTACAAACACCAGCCCTCTATGCCATTGAAGAGCGCGAGATGATCCTGGACCTCTTTGAAGAAGTCAGTGGCTCGCGCCTGATGTGCAACTATATGCGCTTTGGTGGCGTGGTACGCGACCTCCCAGAAGGCTGGCAGAAGAAAGCTGATTATATCGTTCATACACGCTTGCCCCGTGTGCTGGATGAGTTGGATCGCATGTTGAGCGGCAACGAAATTGTAAAGGCGCGTGGGCGCGGCGTTGGCTATCTATCGGCCGCGGATCTACTTTCGCTCAGCGTTAGTGGCCCTATGATTCGGGCGGCTGGCGTTGCCTATGATATCCGCAAAGCCGAGCCCTACTGTATCTATGACCGCTTTGATTTTGATATCCCGACCCTGCCCCATAGTGATATTTATGATCGCTATTATATTCGCCTCCTTGAAGCACGCGAAAGTGTAAAGATTTTGAAGCAGGCCCTGCGCGATCTGCCCAAGGGTGAAACTTTGGGGGGAAAAGGTGGCTACACATTGCGTCCACCTGAGGGTGAAGTCTATGTCCGTGTCGAATCGCCCAAGGGTGAGTTGGGTTTCTACCTGGTCAGCGATGCCAAACCCAATCCTTATCGCTACCATGTCCGTGCGCCCAGCTACATCAACCTGAATGCGCTTGGCCCGATGTCGATTGGCTATAAAATTGCCGACGCCGTTGTGATTTTGGGCGCGATTGATATTGTGTTGGGTGAAGTGGATCGGTAAACCATCGTAATTGTCAAAGTAATTGTCAAAGTAATTGTCAAAGACAATTCTGGCAATGTATACTCCGCCGCAGCACATAAGTATATTTTTACGCGTGTAAAAAATGATATTTTATGGCGCTGCTCGGTATACGTAGCAAGGAGAACGCTATGTTCGGAAGTGGACTATTAAAAGGGCTGGGCATCACCCTGAAACATACACTCGACACCTTTCGCGATGATCGCAAAGGTGTGCCCAGCCGCTATGCAGATAGCATTCAGTTGACCAACCAACGCCGCGTGATGGAGCAGCCCGTTGATCAAGAAGGGCTGTTTACAATTCAATATCCAGAAGAGAAGCGGCTGCTGCCCGAACGTTTTCGCTATATTCCTATGCTGATTTGGGATTCGGAAATGAACGAAGATCGCTGCACTGCTTGTGGGATCTGCGCCAAGGTGTGCCCGCCCCAGTGTATCTGGATTGTACGTGACAGTGATGACAAGGGCAAGCCTGTGACGCGCCCGGCGGAATTTTACATTGATGCCGCGGTTTGTATGAGCTGTAGCTTTTGTGTCGAATTTTGCCCCTTCGATGCGATTAAGATGAATCATGACTATGAATTGGCCGTCTATGATCGCTATCCCCAATTGGTCTATGACAAGGCCGAGTTGACGGTGCCGGTGGAATACTACGCCGCCCTATGGCCGACTCAATATGCCGCCGAAGAAGTGGTGCGTCGCCAGACCCAAGAAGAAGATCGCCTGAAAGCTGAAGCCAAGGCTAAGGCTAATGCGGACAAAGCAGCTGCCGCGGCTGCGCCGAAAGCGCCTGTTGCACCGGTAGCAACCGCTCCTATGGATTCGCCTGCCGCGGTGCCTGCCGCTGGTGCTACGGATGCCAAGGCGCGTATGGAAGAATTGAAACGCAAAGCTGCTGAAAAGGCCCAACAGCGCAAAGCCGACGAAGCGTAAACAGACGCACCGCAATCGTTGCACGCTACTCACAATCCATTGTGTTGGAAAAGCCAGACTCGTCGCAAGGTGGGTCTGGCTCTGTTTTTACGCATAAAGTTACTGAGAAAAGTCTGTCTAGATTCGTACGGATGGGTTTATACGTGGACAAATGTCAATTTGTGTTGTAGAGTAGCGTGTGCATGACTTTGGTTAGTTTCAGTAATCATGATCAGGAAATTGTTGCCAAAGGAGAAAGTGTTTATGTCACTTCGCTTTACCTATTATGGTCATTCGACCTTCACGCTGGATGCCGACGGCGTCAAATTGGTGATCGACCCATTTCTTGCCCCGCATAATCCGGTTGCACCGGCCACTGCTGCGGCGATTGATGCCGATTTTATTTTGATCTCGCATGGGCATGGCGATCACATGGCCGATGCCGCGGCTATTGCGCAACGCACCGGTGCTACGGTGATTAGCAATGCCGAGATTATCGATTGGTTGGGCAAACAAGGCGTCCAAAATGGCCACGGCATGAATACGGGCGGGGCCTATACCTTTCCCTTTGGCCGCGTGAAACTGACGATTGCGCACCACAGCAGTGCTTTGCCCGATGGCAGCAATGGCGGCAATCCCAATGGCTTTTTGATTCAGTTCAACGATGGGCATGATGTCTATTTTGCTGGCGACACGGCATTGACCTATGACATGAAATTGATTGGTGACTCTGGGGGCGTGGATCTGGCGCTCCTGCCGATTGGTGACAATTTCACTATGGGGCCCGATGATGCGATCCTCGCCGCCCAATTCGTGCAGGCCAAGCATGTGATTCCCATGCATTACAACACCTTTCCGCCGATCAAGCAGGATGCCCAGGCGTTTGCCCAAAGATTGCGCCATGAGGCTGATATTGATTGCACAGTGCTGGCCCCCGGCGATGAGTTTACACTCTAATGGTGTATAAGCAATGATAAGTCTGGAGGGGAGTTTCTGATGGAAACCATACTAAGTTGGCTCGCGCTTTTGATTGGGCTTGGCGCAGTAGCCTATGCCTGGAAATTACAGCAAGAATTACAGGTGGCTAATCGCCGACTTGATCGCTATAATCGCACTCTCTTTGACGCCAATGATGAAATCCGCAAGCTACGCGAGGATGTAGCGGCAGATCTGGCTGGGTTACGGGCCGAGGTCCGGTTGCCCAAGGGCGTGCAAGCGGTGTTCGATCCAAAGATGACGGTGCGCGAGGCCATCGCCATTCACCCGCAGGCCGAACAAATTCTGGCGGCCTTTCATCTGGGTGGTTGTGATAGTTGTGCCGTTGCCCCGGATGATACATTGGCCAGCATTTGCCAAGAAAATGGTCGTGATTTGGCGCAAGTCTTGCAAAATTTGAATTTGCTGGTAGATGCCGCGTCCACGCCGCACAATGGTCATACGCCAACCGTAAAAGTGCCCAATGTTGAGGTTAGTTTTTAAAAGGCTGTTTGCCAGGCGTAGACAGTCGTCGTTATACAGATAGGTATCGTCTATCTGTTTTCGAGTCAGAGGATGGTTGGAGGTGGATGTGTCTGATCTAAATGAATATGGTGTGCATACAAAAGCTGAATTACTCTTTCCTGCGCATCTCATTCCCAGCTTGCGCGATCTGCGTGGGGACGAGTGGCGGGTGTTGGTCGATCGTGTATCGACGCTGCCGGAAACCCATCCGGACAGTTTGACGTTTATTTTATTGATGATTGAATTGGCTGGCTGTTTGCGCTGCAACAGCAATAACTATAAATTTTTGCGTGGCTGCTATCTGTGTGCCACCCAAACCATTCAATCGTACAAAGGCTCGGATCGCGATCTGTTAGAGCTGTACGAGCGCATGAAGGTGGAATTGAGTCAGCATTTACAGCAGGGCACGCGCCCTGGGCTGATCTCGCCTGTGATTTCGCCGGTTGCTTGAATGAAAAACCAGCGCTCGCTACGCTGGTTTTTTGTGACTACCACCTATCCATTTCCATGCACTTTTTGATCATAGCCTAATGACTGACCAACGTGATCCGCAACCCCCTATCCGTATTGCCATCGTCGGCGGTGGCCTGGCTGGCTTGACTGCCGCCTATGATCTGCTCCGCACATCCGCACAGCCTGTCGCGGTGACTATCTATGAGGCCAGTGCCCAGTTGGGTGGCCTCGCTGCCGGTTTCAAAGGACATGCCACCTGGGATTGGCCGTTAGAACATTTCTATCACCATCTCTTTACTAATGATGATGCGATTCTCACCTTGACACGCGAGTTGGGGCTGGCGGATCGACTGCAGACCCACCGACCCACGACGGTGATTCATTATCAGGGACGCAACTACCCATTTGACAGCCCGCTGCGGCTTTTGCTCTTTTCGGAGCTCAGTTTGGTTGATCGGGTACGCATGGGCATGGTGCTGGCCTATTTGAAATATCATCCCCGACCCCCGTGGCAGCAATTTGATAAGCTGCTGGCCGACCAATGGCTGCGTCGCTGGCTGGGCAAAACGGGCTATGAGGTGATCTGGCAGCCAATGTTGCAGGGCAAGTTTGGCGCACATTACGATGAAGTGAATCTGGCCTGGTTTTGGGCGCGCATCTACAAGCGCACGCCCAAACTGGTGTACTATGCGGGCGGTTTCCAACTATTGGTTGACGGCTTGGCGCAGGCGTTGCAACGTGAAAATGTGACGATCCACACGAATACCGCGGTGCAACACATTGCGCAGACGCCCGCGGGAGGCTGGCAAGTCACCGTCAATGGTCAAGCAATCGACTATGACGTTGTCCTCAGCACGGTCAGCCCTGGCTTGATGCAACGGCTGACCCCGGCACTGCCCGCGGATTATCTGGCCCAATTGGGGCAGCTTAAAAGCATGGGCGCGGTGGTGGTGACGGTTGCGCTGGATCGCCCGCTGCTAAAAGATATCTACTGGGTGAATTTGCCGAAACGCGAAGGGTTCCCCTTCCTCGCTTTGGTCGAGCACACGAATATGATCGATCCTGTCCATTATGGCGGCGACCATCTGCTCTATCTCGGCGATTATTTGGATGCAGACCACCGTTATTTCGACATGAGCGTTGATGAATTGCTGGCTGAATTTACGCCCCATCTGGTCAAATTCAATCCAGATTTTCAAACGAGTTGGATTACCGGCGCATGGGTGCATGGTGCCAAATATGCGCAACCGGTGCCGCCCGCTGGCTATCTGGCGATGATTCCTGCTGTCCGCACACCGCTGTCCGGCCTTTACTTTGCCTCGATGAGCCAGGTCTACCCTTGGGATCGCGGCACAAATTACGCGGTGGAATTAGGGCGTAACGTGGCGAAGCTGATCCAAGAAGATTTGCCTTGACGTATAAAAAATTGAAACAAAGCGATTTCACCGAAAAGGTTACTGAGTTGTCGGCGTAAATCTTGTATCTTTGTAACGATTCATGCACGGGTTTTACCCCTGGGAACGCCGCCATCCTGGCGGCCAGCGCATGATTGCCACCAGGATCGAGAGCCCACTGGGCGCGTTCTCGGCTGAATCGTTATGTATCTTTTCGATATAGGTCTGCTGCTAACGCTAGATTGACAGGCGATGACAGCTCTACCACAAAGGAAATAAAATGTTTGGCTCAAAAAACAACAATGATATCACCGAAGACGCCGTTCTGAAGGCGTTGAGTACCGTCCAAGAACCGGAACTATTTAACGATCTCGTCTCGCTCAAAATGATCCGTGATATTACGATTAGCGGTGACCAGGTTGGTTTTACCATTGTGCTAACAACGCCTGCTTGCCCGCTGCGTAGCCAGATGGAGCAGGAATCGATTGCGGCCGTTAAGAAATTGGTTAGCGGCGTCGGCGCGGTCAATGTGCGCTTTGATGCGCAGGTGCGCAGCGATAAGCGGATTGCCAGCAAGCTCAACATCCCCGTCAAGAACATCATCGCCGTGGCGAGTGGTAAGGGCGGTGTGGGCAAGAGTACCGTTTCCACCAACGTGGCGGTGAGCTTGGCATTGGAAGGCGCATCGGTGGGCGTTCTGGATGCCGATATTTATGGCCCCAACATTCCCATGATGTTTGGCCTTTCCGGCAAACCGCGCGTGGAAGGCACCAAAATGGTGCCCTTTACCGCCTATGGTGTAGAAGTCATCAGCATGGGCTTTCTCGTGCCTGAAGGCAAAGCGCTGGTCTGGCGCGGCCCCATGTTGCATAAGGCCATCCAACAACTCTTCACCGATGTGCGCTGGGGTGAACTTGATTATCTGATTGTCGATCTGCCCCCTGGCACCGGTGACGCTCAATTGACTTTGGCCCAGAGTGTGCCGCTGACCGGCGGCGTGATTGTGAC
>DAOTTR010000523.1:0-10080 GCA_034437715.1 Caldilineaceae bacterium | reverse complement strand
CTGATCGACACCGACATGACCGCATGGGTAATGAAAAATGCCGAGATTTTACCGATTGTCCTCGACAAAATCGCGCTCAAGCGCGCCGGATCGCCCAGCGAAATCGGCCATGTCGTCGCCTTTCTCGCCTCGGACAAAGCCAGCTATGTCACCGGCCAGTCACTCTATGTGGACGGCGGTTTTCAAATTATGTAGGATTGGTTAAGGGGTCAGGTGGTCGTTTGGTCAGGCGGTCGTTTGGTCGTGATAAGTGGCAAAGGACAAAAAGGTGGGAACATGAAAATCGGACATACGGGCATTACTTGGGGCATTCCGGGCGATGTCGAGCAGGCGTATCGCGATACTGCCGAATTGGGCTATCTGGGCTTTGAGACCTTTGCCAAGACGATCCAAGAGTGGAATCAGAAGCCGGGTGGCTATCGTGCGTTGGTTGAGCGCTATGGCATTCCAACCGGCGCGGCCTATTGCTACAAAGAGTGGATCGATCCCGCCACGGCAGCGGCAGAGTTGGAAGCGGCCCAGCGTGAGGCTGACGCGCTGTGCGCGTTGCCCGACAGCGCCACCCTGGTGGTTCAAGGCGGTCGCCGCCCAGCAACAGGCTATACGCCCGATCAATTTCAGCGCTTGGCCGCCGCGCTCAACCGCTTGGGTGAATATTGCCAGAGTATTGGCCTCGCGGTTGGCTTACACCCACACACGGGCACGGCGATTGAAACCCAAACCGACATGGACACGATCCTGAGCTTGCTCGATCCGGCCCTGGTTGGTTTTGCGCCAGACACCGGCCAGATTGCTAAAGGCGGCAGCAATATTCTCGATCTGATGCGTACCCACCGCGCGCGGATTGTGCATGTCCATCTGAAAGATTGGAACGGGCAGGCGGCGCGCGCGGGCGATGGCAAGGAAATTGATGCTAGTGGCTATGTCAACTATGAACCGATTGGCAACGGCGTGCTGCCTATGGCCGCGATCCTGGAGATGCTCACGCCGGAGCAGGGTTTCACCGGCTGGATCAACGTAGAGTTGGATGGCACTGCCCGTGCCCCACGGCCACCCCGTGCCGCGGCGGCGATGAGCCGAGACTACTTGGGTCAACTGTTGGGGGATCAGGTAGCCTGGAAGTGATACGATACAGGGGAAAATTATCGTCCACCCCAGCCTAAAGGCTAGGGCGGCCAGCATCGATCCCGTTTCCCCAGCCCCGAACAAAAGATGCGACGCCCACTTCTTGCTATATGCCTATCTTTTTTGTTACACTTCACGCAGAATTACAGCATTGTGCGTCGTTGCAGGTTCCACCCTGCCAGAGAAGGGACTTCATTTGTGAAAAGCGAAGTGATTACGCTGGCTTCCCAAGCCGCGTTGGAACAATTCTGCTTGCGCTGGAAGATCACGGAATTGGCCCTATTCGGTTCAGTGCTACGCGATGATTTTGGTCCCAACAGCGATATCGATTTACTCTTCACGCTTTCTAATCACGCGCATTGGACCCTATTGGATCTAGCACAAATGGAGAACGAGTTGACCCAGATCCTAGGTCGTACCGTAGATCTGGTAAGTCGAAGTGCGATTGAACAAAGCCCCAATTGGTTGCGACGCGAGCGCATTCTTACCAGTGCCCAGCCGTTTGTCACGATGAGCGAACAGAGTATAGCTCATGCGCAATCGTGATATCGATACATTGCTCGATATCACGATTGCCGCAGAGCGCATCATCAATTTTCAGCAAGGCATGAGTCACGCCGAATTTCTGCAAGATGTAAAAACGCAGTCGGCAATTCAGCACCAATTGATGATTATGGGTGAAGCGGTTAAGCGCTTATCAGAGGAGTTTTGTACCCAGCATCCGGAGATTCCGTGGTCATCGGTTGCTGGCATGCGTGATCGATTGATTCATGCTTATGAACGCGTTTCACTTGACATCGTTTGGGATACTGCGCATAGCGCCGTGCCAGATTTGTTGGCAAAGCTTGAGCCGCTACTTCCACAAAAACCGCAATAATTCACGTAGAAATAAGCCGCGATCCATCCCCAACTGTAGGCAACCCGACCACAAAATCAGCCGCGCCCAAGTATGATGAAGTATGATGAAGTATGATGAAGTATGATGAAGTATGATTGGGCTGTTGCACTTACTTGCCGATGAGGTATACTAGTACAGTTGGGCGTAGATACCACGGCAGTTAATCAGGCACGTTACTCGTGTACATCATGGTAAAAATAGGGTACCTTATTTACGCTGGGATCTACTAGAGAACTGATTGAAGCTGATTGGTTCTGTCCCAAGGTGCCTGTGCGCGCGTCGATCTGCCTGGGATCGCGCAGCAGATTCATCATGCAACCAACGAATGTACTGATTGCTGGCCGAACTTGGATCGGCCCAAGCTAACACGCTCACAACCTGAGCGAAAGGAGTCAACCATGGCTACCATTGAACGTTTACGCGACGCTTCCACCCACACCGCCAGCAGCAACGGTCACGCTGAGACCGAGTTGGGCGAGTATGGCTTTGTGATCGACGGCCAGGAACATCATTCCAGCGATGCCATCGAAGTACGCAGCCCCTATGACAACGCGCTGGTGGCGGTGATCCACCGCGCCGGGCCGGTCGATATTGAACATGCAATTGCCACAGCAACAGCCGCCTTTGCCACCACGCGCAAATTGCCCAGTTGGAAACGCACCGAGGTACTGGAAAAGGTCAGCGCCGGGTTGATGGCGCGCCAAGAAGAGTTTGCGCGCACGATTGCGCTAGAGGCTGGCAAGCCGATCCGCACAGCGCGCCTGGAGGTCGAACGGGCTGCCTTTACCTTTAAGGTTGCGGCGGAAGAAACCCGGCGCATCTATGGCGAAATTGTGCCGCTCGATTGGTTGCCCGGCAACGAAGGCCGCACCGCCCACATTCGCCGTGTGCCACGCGGGCCCGTCGTCGGGATTTCACCGTTTAATTTTCCGCTCAATCTGGTCGCACACAAGGTCGCGCCAGCGTTGGCCGCGGGTTGCCCAATCATTTTGCGTCCGGCCACGCAGACGCCGGTCAGTTCGTTGAAGTTGGCGAAGCTCGTGCTCGAAGCGGGTTGGCCTGCCGGTGGGATCGCGGTCATTCCCTGCAAGACCAAGGACGCCGACCCGTTGATCGAAGATGACCGCATTAAATTGCTCACCTTTACGGGCAGCCCTGGCGTAGGCTGGGAATTGAAACGCCGCGCCGGCCAGAAAATGGTAACGCTGGAATTGGGTGGCAACGCCGGCACGATTGTTCACAACGATGCCGATGTGCCCTACGCCGCGACACGTATCGCCTGGGGCGGCTTTTCCTTTGCTGGCCAATCGTGCATCTCGGTGCAGCGCGTCTATATTCATAGCGCGATCTATGCGAATTTGGTCGAGGCATTGATTCCCAAGGTAAAAGCGCTCAAGGTGGGCAATCCGCTGGACGAAACGACCGACATCGGCCCGCTGATCGACAAGGGCGCGGCCGAGCGTTTACAGCTTTGGCTAGATGAGGCCAAGGCCAATGGAGCAACCGTGCTGACGGGTGGCAAACGCGAGGGCAATCTATGGGAGCCAACCCTGTTGGCGAATATTGCCGAGGATATGCGCATCTCGTGTCAGGAAGCGTTTGGGCCTTTTGTGGGGCTCTATCAATATAGCGATGTTCATGCCGCGATCAAAGCTGTTGACGGCGGCGAATTTGGTCTGCAAGCCGGTATCTTTACGAATGACTGGCGACTGGTCGAAGAAGCCTTCCAGGCGATCGAAGTCGGTGGCCTGATGGTGAATGATGTGTCAGCTTTCCGCATTGATCACATGCCCTATGGCGGGACCAAATCGTCGGGCTTTGGCCGCGAAGGCTTGCGCTACGCCATCGAAGAGATGACCGAGATGCGCTTGTTGACCTTTAACCACCGCGGGTAACGATTACGACAACGTTAAATTCGTGTTGAATTCATTCAACACCTAATAGATAAACCAGATAAAGTTGGCACAACCATCCTTGCTAACTCCAGACCGTGCGGCTGAAAGCACGCACCTACGATTGTGCCATGTTAATTTGTTTTGTCTATAAGACGGCAAAGGTGTTTAAACACGTTTTCTATCCCAGGCGCTGAATTCATTCAGAGCAGCAGGTGATTTAGCTTTACCCATAAGTTGGCAGTAGGCAAGGCGTGCCGGGGACGGCCCAAAAACATAGCGGCGTGCCGTCAAGCCGCTGGGCCGTCCCCGGCACGCCACGCATGTGCGCTTGGCTTCGTGAAACTTGGTTTCTCTTTGTCGATCATGTACACTCACGTGCGCTCGTGTACGCTTGCCGACAAACGGGCGGATTGATGGCATTTCATTGCAACCGCAGGTCAGTATGGCATCAAAATGTGGGCCTCTAGCCGCGGAAATAAAATTTCAATTATATAGCGCATTGCGGGCTTTACGCGCAGATCCGGCCAAGCATCGCCCAGACTGTCCAGCGTGCGATAGCCCAAGAGTAGACGCACAAAAGCTGCCGGCGGAATGTTCAGATCGCCACCTGCCGCACCCATAGAGGCGTCAACAAAGCCGATACGTTCAATGGTCACCTGGCCACTGTCGATCTGGAGCACAAAGGCTTCGCGATAGAGATTGATGCATAAGCTGCCCGTGTAGGTGGCACAGCTGGCTGCGCGCAGCCGCAACGCAAGGAGCGGCACCAGCTTGGTTAGCAAGGCACCCACATCGGGAATGCGCCAGAGCCATTGATCGGCCACGGGCAGTGCCACACCGCCCAACGTGCGCGCCAACCCCACCAAGCGATCGGTTGGCGGGCCGACGATCTGGATTTCCCCACCACTTTCCTGCTTCAACCCCTGGAGCACGGCCAGCCCCGCTGCATAATCGACCACAGCATGTTCAGCAAGGCGCAGTGCGGGTTCTCTCGATGTCGTGACGACATAGCCAACCGCGCGCGCCGTGCCCTGTTCCTCGATCAGGCGCACGGGATATTGCGTATGTTGCAGCAAATAGCGCCAATCGGCGGCTGAACGTTCGACTGCAATCTGCTGTTGCGCCATTGCCGCGCCATAGAGACCTACCAGTTCCTCAACATCCGCAAGCGTGGCTGGTCGCCATTGGTAAAGTGCTGCGCTGTCGGCGGGTGGCTCGGGAATGCGCCCGGTTGACAGCGTGGTCAAGGGTGTGTGATCCAAGGCATAGGCATAATCATATTGACGATAGTAATAGGGAATGCCCTGAATGATCGCCAGGTCAAAGCCCCGCGCCGCGACCAGGTTGTGAAAATGCGCGATCTGGGCGCGCACCAGCCCGCGCCGCCGGTAGGCCGGATCAGTCACCACCAGTTCTAGCATGGCGACATTCAAGGCAATGCCATCCAGGGAACAGCGCCACGGCAGCAGACAGGTGGTAGAGACCGCTGCACCCGTTGCTTCGTCGATGACCAGGAAATAGTCGGCATCGCTTGTTGCCGGATGGTGGTGGAGCAGGCGAGCAGCTATGTCACCCTCATTGGTCACCGCCGCGTTGAGATCGATATAGCGTTGCGCGTCTGCCGGGGATGCAACGGCCCGCAAGGATAATCCTTCGCCCAATGCTTTGGGTAGCGCGGTGGTTGCCTTCATGTGCATTCTTCCAGGATAACCAGCAGCACGCTATCCGCCGGTGCATAAAATTGGTAGAGAAAGTCGGGCAGCACCGATACCGTGCGCGCTTCAATCGGGATCAATTCCATCTCATCAGGCGACCAGCGGTGGTTGTCATCAATGCGCCAGGCGCACAACTTGCGTACACCAGGCTGGAGGTTGGCAAAGCTTGTCGTCACGATCAGATCGCGCGATTGCGTCGGGTCATAGTTGACAATGAGCAGCGACAGCTCGCCTTCGCCGCGCACGGCCTGCACATGCGGCTAAGCATCTGGTAGACAAAATATTGGGGACGGACCGCGCCCCCTTCGCTAAACAGGCCAAAGCGATGACCGGTTTCATTCCAATGTTTGTACATCACCCCGCGCGTCGATGCGGGCGAGTAGAAGCTGGCAAATTGCTCTGGGTAGCAGCAGCTATCCCAGAGCAGAAAATAGTGTGACCAGTCAAGTCCCGCGGCCATGAACGAAAGTAGGTTAGCCGCCGTAAAAGCTGCGCGACGGGCCGACAGCGCCATCTCTTCGACCGAGAGCAGTTGATACGAAGGTGAATTCGGATCAGCAAAGTCGAAGTCTTTATTCCACTCATTCAACATGATTTCGGGTTTAGGATCGGGAAAGTCGGCTAGATAGCCCTGAAGTTTGGCGATGGTGGCCGCGGTCACCTGTGGTAGACCACTATTACCGATGATAGCATTGCTGTTGCGCAATCCCTCGATCGACTCGACGCCACCAGCAAAGGGGTAGTCGGTGCCCGGCAGCAATTTGTTGGTTACGTTGTACTCCTGGGCCGCGATGAGCATGTTATAAAATTGCCAAGGGCGATAGTAGAGCGCCGAGATGTCGGCATAAATGTGGGGGTGCTTGCGGATGACCACCAGACACTCTTCGCAAAAGGGATGACCCACATGCGCGAGCACCATGCGCAGCTCGGGGTAGCGGAAGCCCACCTCATCAAAGAGCCAGGGGCGGGTAAATTCGAGCGGCGCATCCTGGTTAAAGGTCGTGCCGCTGTGAAAGAGAATCGGCAGGCCATTCTCCTGACAATAGGCGTAGATCGCTTGGCAGCGCGCGTCGCGCGGATCAAAGCCGGCATACATTGGCACCATCTTTACGCCGACCAAGCCCAACTCTTCGATGCCGTGGCGTAGGTCGGCCAGCGCGTTCTCCTGAGTTGGATCACAGCAGGCAAAGCCGAGCAACTTATCGGGCGCGCGCCCCACAAAATCCGCCACATAGTCATCGGGGACCCAGTAGCCAGTCCGCCGTGCCTTCAGCCCAAAGACGACAGTCTTTTCAAAGGGGGCAGCATCGGCCATAAATTTATCGAAGGGAGTCGAGAGATCCATCGGGCGGCCGCGCGCGCGATCGGCTTCGGCGCGGGTGGCGGGGGCAATATGCTTTTCGGGATCCCAGGCGTGGGCATGAATGTTTTGCATGGTAACCTCTCTTTTTTGCTGGTCCCCATCGCTCGGCGTGGGAACAAAGTGTGGACGCTCCGCGTCCGGCTGGTCATACCACGCGGCGCGTGAAACGAGCAATTTAGAATAAACGTGGGTCGGGAACCTCGATTGGCATGCCGCCCTGCCGGGCCGATTCGAGGGCCAGCACGCCGGGTAGTGAACAATCCAATGCCCGATAGACATCGACTGGCGAGGAATCGCCCCGCCGGAACGCATCGACAAAGGCTTTCATTGTCCAGTAGTCAGAGCCACCATGACCCGCTTTGGCAGCATCCGCACGCGCGGCCACACGATCGGGAATGTATTCGGCTTCAAAGTCGGCCAGATTGCGCCAGTGAACACCGGGGCCAGATTTGCCGGGGCGCGCGGCTGGTTCCAACTCTTCCAGCCAGATGCGCGGCGGATCGCCAAAGCCGCGCGTTCCTTCAAAAGAGCCGTGGGTGCCTTGCAGCGCGTAATAATCCATCAGGTGGGGTCGGGGCGAGACAATATCGACGCGAATTTTGAGCATACGCCCAGCCGCAGTCTGAAAAAGGCTGACGACATTATCGGGGATGTTGATCGCCGCCTCGAGCCGCCCTGGTTGCATGGTGGCCATGGCGGTCACGCGCGTTGTGCGGTCGTCGAGAATATGCAGCAGGGGGCGCAAGCTGTGCCAGATGTAAACATAGCCAGAGAAGTCACGCCCGCGCCAGGTGAGCGAGCCATCAGCAAAGCGGTTGAGACCGCGGCAGTCATGCAGATATTCGCCCTCGCCAAAATAGATATCGCCAAATTTACCGGCCTGTACCAACCGCCGCATCAGTTCGATCTCGTCGCGGTAGCCGTAGTTCTCCATGAGCATGTAAAAGCCACCATGTTGCTTATAGGCTTGTACCAGTTGGCGACCATCCTCAAGCTTGGTGGCGCCTGGCACTTCCGAGATCACACCAACGCCATGTGTCAGGGCAATGGCAGCCTGTTGGGCATGCAGGGTATCTGGCGTGGCCAGAATAATCACATCGAGACCGTGGCGGAGAAACGCTTCAAAATCTGTATAGGCGGTGGCATCCAGTTGGGCCGCGACGCGTTCGGCGGCGGCGGGCACAATATCACAGACGGCCACAATTTTACCGGCGTTGAGCGCATCCAGGTGGCGGGCATGGCTCAGGCCGCGGCCATCGCCCACAGCGTTACCCCCTGCGCCCACAAGCCCGACTTTGATTGGTTGCATATCGTTTTTGTCCTCTTTTGTCTGTCGTTTGGCACTAGCCAAACCCGTCTGGTCAACTCGTCTGGTCAATCCGTCTGGTCAGCTAGTGCTGCTTGCGTTGGTCAATTGGCTGAGGGTGACGAACCGCACATTGCCCTGTGCACGGGCATAGTCAAAAAGTCGTTCATAGACACGCAAACCAGTCGCCCATTGGCCGGTCATCGCATAGTAGTGGGAGAGTGCGACGAAAGGTTCGCCGTTGTGGCGAGCGCGGTCGAAATCATCACGCGCCAGCGCAAAGTGCTGGTCAACATCGTTGGTTTCCAGATACCAGGTGTATTCCGAATGCATGGGAATTTCGATTAGCCCGGCTGGGTGACGAAACGGATGGGGTGGCAGACCGGGTGTCCACGGTTCGCCGGCCGTGTAGTCGCGGCTGATATAGCGCCAGCCCATGGGGTTGATCACTTGGTTGGAACTCCAGCCGAATCCCATGGCGGCCAGCATCGTATAGGTGGTGGCGCACATGCCCAGACAGGGCGAACGAAAACCTGTCGGGGTGAAACCCAGCGTACGCTGAAAGATCGCCTGCCCCTGCTGAAGCTTGGCAGCCAGGACTTCGTGGGTGTGCAGCGGAGCTACCGACGCGGGATTGGTTTGCCAGCGCGCTTTGGCATCCGGAATGATATCGAGCATAAAGGCGGGGGGCACGCCAAACTCAAATGGCGTTTCGTGGGTATAGCCGTGATGGACCAATTCGTGTCCGCTGGCCAGTGCCCGTTGCAGAAGCATCACCCATGCCGGTTTGGCATCTAACGGTTGCTGGTCGGCATAGGGCACAACAAAAAAGGTGCCGGGAACTTGCTGTTCATCCAAAAAATCTAATAGTTCGACAAAGAGTTCCGGCTGTTGCATCCCCGGATCATCGTCGGTAAAGGCAAAGAGCGTTTCAGTCATGAACAACTCCGACAGTACGGGTGGGTTGGCACTCAGTCATTGAGGCCAAAGTGGACAACAGCCCGCACAAAGTACGGTTAGTAAAGAGGAAAATCACGAACACAGGTACCCATCAAGCGCCGAGTTGGGTCCTATTGCCGTGGCTGATTGCGAAGCTTTTCAAAGACTTGTTGCGAGAGTTCGCGCGAATTGTTGAGTTGACTTTCAATACTCTCGATGGCCGCCGTTGCATTGCCAGCGCAGAGTGCTTCCGCCAACTCCTGGTGCATCTGCAAGGTTTCATGCCAGTTACGCTGAAATTCGGTGTGGCTGGCGATAAACATAAAAATCGGGCCAATGATCGAATTGAGCATTTTGAGTAAATAGGGATTCTCAGCTTGTTGCCAGATGATCTGGTGCGCTTCCAAATCACTTTGCGTATAGGCGTCCCGATCATTACGCGCAATGGCCTCGCTCATCTGTGCCAGGTTACGGCTGAGCATTTGATTATACGCGGTCGAACGATGCTGGGCGGCTTGTCCAACAGCCAAGCGCTCTAGCACCAGCCGCACCTGAAAAAGATTCTGGATATCAGTTTCGCCCAATTCAATGACATAGCGGCCATTGGGCTTGCTCACAATCAGCCCCTCGTGCTCCAGATCGATCAGCGCATCGCGCGCCGGCATCCGGCTAATCCCCATCAAGTCGGCCAGTTCCTGCTCCACCATGCGTGTTCCTTGGGGAATACGCCCGTTGATAATTTGGCTGCGCAGCAACTCGGTTGATTTTGTCTTGAGCGAGCTACGATTCAGGCGCAGTGCAGGTGGATTGGGCTGATTTAGAAAATTGGCTAAACTCAT
>DAOTTR010000522.1:0-20637 GCA_034437715.1 Caldilineaceae bacterium | reverse complement strand
GACTTGACCGAGGTGAATCTGACCGCAGTCACCCTTAATAAAGCACGTTTGGTAGGGGTAAAACTGTGGGGTGTTGATCTCAGTGGCGCGCAGATGGTGGGGGCGAATCTAGCCGGGGCGCGCCTAGCAGGTGCAAATCTAGCGGGTGCCGATTTAGGCCGCAGCGATGCGCGTGAAGCGGGCGCCAATTTGAGTGGCGCCGATTTGCGTGGGGTCAGTCTGAATGGTGCCAACTTGCTGGCCGCCGGTTTGCGCGGTGCCAATCTCAATCGCGCCAGCCTGGTGGGTGCCTTGCTCAATGCCGGTTTGCAGGGCGCCGATCTCACCGATGCGGATATGCGCAGTGCCAATTTACAAAATGCAGTGCTGAGTGGCGCACGGCTAACCAACGCTGACCTGACGGGGGCCAACTTCCAAGAAGCGCTGCTCAATGGCGCGCGGTTAGAAGGTGCCGATCTTACCGGTGCCACGTTGATGTATACCAATACGCAAGGGGTCATGACGCCGGTCGATCTTGCCGGCGTACACTATGACGAAACGACCCTCTTTCCACTTGAATTTTTAGAAGCAATCTTTTCAGAATAAGCCAATCCGGCTGGTCATACAACCACCAACTGGCCCTTGTAATCCGTTGGCGCTGTGGCTCCCCGGAGGCCCGGCATGGGCGCACGAACGAAAGATTCTGTCACAAAACCAAATGATACAACAAATTAAACGTCGAATCGAGTGGTTACAAATATCAATGGCACACCTGGCCAGATCACGCTATGCATTGTGGCTCCTGATCAGTCTGGTGGTGATTGTTGTCGCTATCGCGCTCGTCCTGTTGCAAAGTCCAGCATCATCGGCGAGTGAAACGGACACCATTACGGTATACACGGCCCTGGATGCGGAAGAAGCGGCTATCTATCTGCGCGACTTCAATTTGGTCTTTCCAGAAATTACCGTGAATCTGGTACAACAGCCGATCGGCCAACTGACCGAGCAGATCCTGGCCGAGCAGGATGCACCGCAAGCTGATGTCATCTGGGGCGTGGGATTGCGCAACTTGTTGCTCTTCGAGTGGAATGATCTGCTGACACCCTATGCCCCGATCGGCATCGAGCGTATGGACCCGCGTTTTGTCGATACGCGCATTCCGCCCTATTGGGTTGGGTTTTATCGCGTTTTATCGGCCTTCTGCGTCAACCCCGATGCCAGTGTGCGGCGCGGTGTCCCCCCACCGCGTACCTGGGAAGATCTGATCGATCCAGTCTATCGGCGTAATTTGGTGATGCCAAACCCCAACACCTCCAGCGTCGGCTTGATGGTGCTCTTCACCCTCTTTGAACTCTACGACGAACGCGATGCCTGGCGTTATCTGGATGAATTGCATAAGAATATTGCGTTCTATACCGTGGATGGCGCACAGACGTGCGAATTGGTGGACAGTGGCCGCTACCCGATCGGCATTGGCAAAGCCGATGCTAGCCTGGTCAATCTACAAATGATCTATCCAAGTGAAGGATCGGGCTGGGAGATCATGGTCGGTGCCCTGGTACGCAAAGACCCGGTGCAGCCCGCGGCGCGCACCTTTTTGGATTGGGCCGTGAGCAAGAGTGTTATGCCGCTCTATGCCCGCGAATCTCCGCTCACGGCTATGCAAACTGGGGCTTCGATCCCGTCTGGCTTTCCGGCCAATGCCGAGGCACAATTATTAAAGCAAGATCCGTCCTGGGGTGCTGCCAATCGCAGCCGCATTCTGCGCGAATGGCAGCGTAGATATAACGATAAAGTGATGAAGACAAATTGAAGTTATACTGAGTTCAATTTGAAAACCGGAGTTCCGCGATAGCGTGCCGGGGACTGACCAGAAAAAGTTCTCAGTGAAGGTTTACGGTTGGTCAGTCCCCAGCACGCTGACAATTGTTTCACCAAACTCCGGTTTTCATTCTGACACGAGTATAGTGGGTGTATTTCAATTTGAGGGCAAATTTTAGAAGTAGCGAGCAGGGTGTGCCGGGGACGCGCGACCACCACACCGGTTTGACAAACGGCACCCCGCTCATCCCCGGCACACTGCCCAAAAATTGAAATGCACCCGAAGTTAGTCATCGCCCAACAATAAGTTGTAGATTTCATCTTCCAAGAAGCTTGTCAGACAGTCGAGCGGGTCGGTTATGCGCTTCCCGAAAGATGGTTAATTGAATTTTGACCGCTGCCTGAGTAGTACGACAACGTTAAATTCGTGTTGAATTCATTCAACACGAATTTAACGTTGTCGTAGCAGTTACTATGACTTTTAAATGGTTGGTCTATTAGATAAGGGGATAGGGTATGCTACTTGGGGCTTTATTGGTTGGCGGCACAATCTACGCCGGAATCAGAACCTATCACCAACTGAACGCCAGCGGAAGGCTACCCTGGCACAAAAGATGGTTTGCACAACCGCCAAACGCGGCGATTGCCCTCCTCTTTGACACAACCATCCCCAACCCGGCGCTGCAGCAGGCCAACCAAAGTCTGGTCCTTTCATCCGCTTCATTGGGGCTAGCCACCGCGGGCATCTTGTGGATGGTGCCCATGCTCACGGTGGCCAGTATACCGCCCATGCTCTATGTCTTTCTCCCCACCTTTCAAGCGGCGTGGCGAACACTGGTGAAAGAACGGCGCATCAATAATCCCGTCTTAGATGCCGTTCGCATTACTGTCTGTGTGGTGATGGGGTACGGCTTTATTGCTGCCCTCAACGCTTGTCTGCAAGCAATCAGCCAAAAATACTTTATCCAGGCCGAAGCTGACTTTCACCAACGGCTGCGCGCACTGTTTGGGGGTGAACAGAGCACCGTGTGGGCCTTTGTCAATGGGGCGGAAGTGCAAATGCCTTTGTTGGAAGTACCGGTCGGCGCAGTGCTCTCGGTGGCCGCCGGTGAAGTTGTGCCCGCCGATGGCGTTGTGCTCTATGGCAGTGGCTGGTTCAATCAGCGCTTTGTGATTGGCGACTCCCAGCCTGTTTGGAAGCAAGCTGGCGACCCTATCAAGGCGGCTAGCGTTGTCCAATCGGGGCAGATCTATATCCAACTCTATCAAACGCCCCAACCACTGCTCACCAACACGATCCGCGAATTCTTAACCAAAACCGTCGAGCAGCAGACTATGGTCCAGCAGATGGGTGAAAAGAGCGCCGACCACATGGCCCCACGCATGTTGATTAGCTTTGCGCTGACATTACCCTTCTTGGGAGCCAATCATGCCGCGGCTTTCCTCACCACCGGCTTTGGCAATCACCTGCGCACGCTGGGACCCTATACAGTGCGCAATTTTCTCATTCCGGCCGCGGAACAGGGCATTGTGATCAAAGATGCGCGTGCCCTGGAGTTGGCCAATCTGGTCAATGTGCTCATTTTTGACGCGCCTGTGCTGACCGATCCGGTGGCGCGCGCCCATGCCAAGCGTGTCATCCAGGCGTTGCGCCACCGGCCAAGGTTGCTGCCACGGCTGACGCCGCAGCCTTTTGCCGTCTATGTCTTCGTGGCGGCGGGCGCAGAAGAAGCCGGGCGCAAGTTGACCGCCGAGTTGGGGTTGGATGACTATTTTACCGAAAACTTGCCCGCGGCGCGCGCGGAACTTGTTGATCGTTTACAGACCAGTGGCCGCTTTGTCTGCTATGTCGGCACGGGGCGCGATGACGCATTGATCATGGAGAAAGCACAGGTCAGCATTGCCTGGCGCAGTGTGGAGACAGTAGCGACGAACGGGGCACAGGTGGTGCTCCTGGACAGGGATTTGCGCCAACTATTGAAATTTTTTGATCTGGCTGCCACCTTTGCCTCCAAACAAGGCTTTAATCTCTTTGCCCCGATTGGGCTGGATGTGGTGGATATTGCCACCACCGTGTTGATGGGCCTGGATCTGGGCTACTCGATCCTATTTACATACGGTGGCTTATTGCTAGGCGCGGCCTATGCGCGTTTGCGCCCTGGCGTTGTCGAATCCCCGATGGAGACCGATGGCACTCAACCTGTACGTCCTGCTTTACCCATGTTTGCTACTACCCGCCCCTAGGCGTGAATATTGATTTCTGGTAACGATTCAGCCGGGGACGGCGGCGTTTCCAGGGGTGAAAATAAACCGATGCCTGAGTCGTCACGCGTTTACTATTACAAAATTGTTCCGGTCATAAAGCTATGATGCTTGAATCGTTTCTAAAGTTTATGCTTGAGGAGGACACTGGGGATGAACAATGATCAGGGTTGATAAGCTGGAAAAACAGTTTCAGGTGGGCAGACATCGCAGCGGGTTGGCGGGGGCGTTGCGCAATCTTGTCGCGCGCGAATATAACACGGTGCGCGCGGTGGATGGCATTAGCTTTACCGTGCCGACGGGGCAACTGGTGGGTTATCTGGGGCCGAATGGTGCGGGCAAATCGACAACGATCAAAATGTTGACCGGGCTGTTAGTGCCATCGGGTGGCGATTTGCAGGTAAATGGCTTTGTACCCTGGCGCGAGCGTGAGCGCTATGTGGCCAATATTGGCGCGGTCTTTGGTCAGCGCACGACCTTGTGGTGGGATTTGCCGGTGATCGAGTCGCTCGAATTGTTGCAATATATCTATCGCATCCCCGGTGACCGCTTTCGCCAAAATCTACAAGAATTTCGTGATCTGCTGGAGTTAGACCCGTTTCTTGCCTCGCCCGTGCGTTCGCTGTCGTTGGGCCAGCGCATGCGTGCCGATCTCTGCGCGGCCATGTTACACGACCCGACCCTGCTCTTTTTGGATGAACCGACGATTGGCCTGGATGTGGTGGCCAAAGAGCGCATCCGCCAATTTATTGCCTACATCAATCGCGAGCGCGGCACGACCATTCTGTTGACCACCCATGATCTGTCGGATGTTGAGAAGCTCTGCAGCCGCGTCATGATTATCGATCATGGCCGCCTGCTCTACGACGGTAATCTTGAGTCGCTCCAGACCCGCTTTGGCGGCAAGCGCGAACTAGTGGTCGATCTGGCAGAGGCCTATGACGATGTTACTGTGGCCGGGGCCGAAGTGACCGAGCGCGACAATTTGCGCGTCACCTATCAATTCGCGCGCCAGGAACTGACCGCTTCGGATCTGATCGGGCGTCTCTCGGCCCAATTTCGCATTCGTGATCTCAGTGTGCGCGAGCCAGAGATCGAGGTGACGATCCGGCGCATCTATGAAGAACGGCTGTTGGAGGAAACCTCTGAATAATCAATTGAATAATCAATAATCAATTGCTACTTGTTAATCGTCAATGGTGGCTCGCCTGTCGAAGGCGTTGTACCAATTTGGCAATCGGGTGGCTTCCCGCTATAATCCCCGCCATGCGAGTCGTATTGGTGAGCAAAGCGCTGGTTGTGGGTGCATATCAACGAAAGGCCGAAGCGATTGCTCGATTGGGCAGCGCGTTGGGTCTTGAGTTGTTTGTCTTTGTGCCCCCGGCGTGGCACGATCGCCGGGGCAACCAAGTGGCGCAACTTCGCCATACACGGGGGTATACCTTGCGGGTGCTGCCCCTGCGTTTCAATGGCAACTATCACCTCCACTATTACCCGACCCTGGCGCGCGAATTGAATGCCATTCGCCCGCACCTGGTTCACATGGACGAAGAACCGTATAATCTGGCGACGTGGTTGGCTCTGCGCGCGGCGCAACGGGGGGGGGCGACGGGCACCTTTTTCACTTGGCAAAATCTCTATCGCCGCTATCCGTTGCCCTTTCGCTGGTTTGAACGCCAGAACTATGTCCGCACACCACTGGTGATTGCGGGCAACCAGGATGCATCGGCGGTGCTGCGCCGCAAGGGCTATAGCGGGAAGATCGAGATCATTCCCCAATTTGGGGTAGACCCGCAAACGTTTGCGCCGTCATCCCCTGAGGCAGCACCGGCAGCGTCCGCGACGACGTTACGCATTGGCTATGCCGGCGGCTTGTTGCTGGATAAAGGCCTTGATCTCTTGCTGCAAGCTTGTGCCGGGTTGCAGGGTGAGTGGCACTTGCACCTGGCCGGCCAAGGGGAGGCCGAAGCGCCGTTGCGCCAGATGGCCGCACAATTGCAAATCGCCCACCAGATCACTTGGGTCGGTCAGCTCGACAGTGAAGCCATGCCAGTCTTCTATCGCCAGTTGGATCTCTTTGTGTTGCCAAGTCGCACGTTGCCCAATTGGAAAGAACAATTTGGGCGCGTTTTAATTGAGGCAATGGCCAGTGCAGTGGCGGTGATCGGCAGCGACAGTGGTGAAATTCCCAACGTGATTGGCCGCGCAGGGCTGATCTTTCCTGAAGGCGATGTGGATGCATTGCGCGCCCACTTACAAAGGGTGCTCGATCAACGAATCGTGTGCCTTCAGCTTGGCCGGGCAGGGCGGCAACGGGTGATCGAACAGTACACAATGGATGCCGTGGCAACCCAAACCCTGGCCGTCTATCAGCAGCTTTATGCTCTGAACGCACAACAATCGCCGGGCAGGCAATGATCTGATGCACATTGCGCTCAATGCCCAACTGTTGAATACCAGCCAGAGCTATCGCAGCGCAGGGGTCAGCAACTATTGCCTGCACTTGTTAGAACAACTCGGTGTGTTGGTGCCGCCCGCGGGCAACCTTGCGTTCACCGCTTTTGTCAACACACCTGATTTGCGCCTGCCTAACATTGATCTGCAACGGACACGGTTGCCCGTCCACCAGCCGTTGCTGCGCATTGTCTGGGAACAGACACTTTTTCCACTGGCGTTGCGCCAACAGGATTTTGCGTTGGTGCATGGGTTGGTCAATGTATTACCCTTGCCCACCAAGCTTCCCAGCATTGTGACAGTGCATGATCTCAGTTTTCTGCGCATGCCCGACAAGTTCCAGCGTGCCAAGCGCTGGTATCTCACCCAACTGTGCCGCGCCAGCGTGACTAAAGCCGATCATGTGATTGCGGTAAGCCACCAAACTGCCGACGATCTGTGCCATTTTTGGAAAATCGACGCCAGTAAGATCAGCGTAATCTACAATGGGGTTGGTGCTGAATTTGCTCCGGCTCCTGCGGTGGACGTTGCGGCTTTCCGCCAGCAACGTGGCTTGCCCGCACGCTTTCTGTTGTATTTGGGGACATTGGAGCCGCGCAAGAATTTGCTGCTTTTGATTCGCGCCTATGCCCGTTGGCGCGCCCAAAGTACCCCCGAACTGCGCGAAGTCAAGTTGGTTATTGCCGGGGCCAAGGGCTGGTTTTATGAGCAAATTTTTGCCTTGGTAACCCAACTGGAGCTGGAAGATGCGATTCTCTTGCCGGGCTTTGTGCCGGTAGACGAGTTGCCCGATTGGTACCGCGCCGCCGAAGCCTTTGTCTATCCTAGCCTGTTTGAGGGTTTTGGGCTGCCTGTATTAGAAGCAATGGCGTGTGGCGTGCCCGTGATCTGTAGCGATGCCGGCAGTTTGGTCGAGGTTGTGGGTGACAATGCCTTGATTTTTCCAGCGCTCGATGGAGATGCCTTGGTGGCGCGTCTGCACGAGCTTTTTGCCGATGCCGCATCACGCCAAGCCTTGCGCACGGGTGGTTTGGTGCGCGCACAACAATTTTCGTGGCAACAGACCGCGTGCGCGACCCTTGATCTCTATCAAACGGTGTTGAATCATCAACTATAGAATGCACTTCAACTTTATTGACAGATATGGTAGACTAGAATGTGTGAACACAAGCCGATTTTTCACAGCAACGGAACGCAGCATGTTAAATAAGGGCATGTAGTTACATGGCTACATTTAATAACATCGATCTTACAACCTCTTCCGTCAGTTTAGCGACGACACGCGCCAAATTGCATAAGCGCGATAGCAAGCTGGCGAGGTTGGTGCGGCTGGTAAAGCCAGAGCGTTGGCAGTATATTCTACTACTTACAGATGCGCTCTTGATGTTGCTGGCCTTTGCCGGTGCCTATGCGGTGCGCTATGTATGGCAAATTGGCCGCACGGTTGATCCGGCCAACCAGGTTGGCATCCAAGCCTATCTGGCCTTTGCCTGTTTGCTGGTTATCGTTTGTCTGCTCTCCTTTCGCTTCTCCCATGTATATCCCTACAAAGTGGGGCGCAGTGTTGTCGAAGAAACCTATATGATTGGTACAGCCACCACGTTGGCGGTGGTGGTGCTCAGCGGCATCAATCTCATTTATCAGCCGCTCTCCTATAGCCGCCTGCTCTTTCTCTATACCGCCATCTTGATCACGCTCTTTCTTGGCATCAGTCGCCTGTTGATCGTCCAAGCACGCCTGCACCTGCGTCACTATGGCATTGGCGTCAAGCGCGTACTCTTGGTCGGCGCTGGCGACATGGGCCGCATGGTTATGCGCACCGTAATGGCGCGGCCCGAATTGGGCTATCAGGTGGTCGGTTTTCTTGATGACAATTTAGCCAAAGGCCAGACCGATATTGGGCCATTCAAAGCCCTTGGCCCACTGGAAAATTGCACCGAAGTTTTGGAGCAATTCGCCATCGACAATGTGATCATCTGCTTACCCTGGCAAAGTCATCGCATGATCCAACGCCTGTTGCGTACCTGTGAACGCCACCAGATCCGCGCCCAGATTGTGCCCGATTTCTTTCAACTGACCCGCGATCAATTGCAGGTTGAGGAGTTGGATGGCATCCCCCTCTTAAGTACGCGCACCCTTTCTATTCAAGGGTGGAATTTGGTGATCAAGCGCGCGGCAGATTTAGTCATGACCAGCCTTTTGGGCTTGCTGGCGCTGCCCCTGATTTCGTTGATCGCGTTGGCGATTCGGCTTGATTCGCCTGGCCCGATTATTTATCAGCAAAAACGCATTGGCAAGAATGGCAAATCCTTTACCTGTCACAAGTTCCGTTCCATGGTAACCGATGCCGACGCGCTGCGTACGGTGATTGCCGACAAAAACGAAGCGACAGGCCCACTCTTTAAAATGCGCAACGATCCACGGCAAACGCGCGTGGGGCGTTTTTTGCGGCGCTATAGCCTGGATGAATTGCCCCAACTATACAATATTCTGTGTGGCGAGATGAGCTTGATCGGGCCACGGCCCAATCTGCCCTACGAGGTTGACCAATACCAGGAATGGCACAAGAAGCGGCTGCGGGTCAGCCCTGGCCTGACCGGCCTTTGGCAAGTCAGTGGGCGCAGTGATCTCACCTTTGATGAGATGGTGCTGCTCGATATTTACTATGTCGAAAACTGGAGTCTGGCACTTGATCTACATATTTTGTTGCGTTCTATCCCGGCTGTGATCCGCGGGCGCGGCGCCTATTAAACTGCCACCCTACTTGTAAATAACCCCAACGAGTAAGAATCCTGAGATTGTCATGCGGCCACAACGAATCCTCATTTTGATGAGTAATACGGGCGGCGGGCATCGAGCCAGTGCCGAGGCGCTCAAAGCTGGTTTTACCCAACTCTATGGCGAGCGCTTTCAGGTTGAAATTATCGATCTTTTGATCGAACATCTACCGTGGCCACTCAACCAGTTGCCACAAACCTATTCATTTATGGTCAATGAAGCGGCCTGGCTCTGGAAGTTACTGTGGAAGACCGGCAATCATCCCACCACGGTGCGCCGCTTTTCCATGAGCGTGGCGCGCCTGGGCAGCAACTCGGTGGCACGGATTTTTACCAGCTACCAGCCCGATCTGATCCTCTCTGTACACCCGCTTGTGCAGGAGTTTACCCTCTATGCCTTGCAGCAGATGCAGCGGCACATTCCCTTTGTGACAGTCGTCACCGATTTAGCCACTGCCCATCCGCTCTGGTTCCATCCTGCAGTGGACGCCTGCTATGTCGCCAGTGAGGCGGCCTATTATGGTGCGCGCCGCGTCGGGCTACGACCCAAACAGTTGTATCTGTATGGTTTACCGGTACGTCCTGCCTTTGCCGTGCCGACCCTGCCGCGCGCCGAATTACGGAGCAAGCTTGGGCTCGATCCCGATTTGCCGGCTGTCCTGATTATGAGTGGTGGGGAAGGGGTTGGTCCCGTCGAGGAAATTGCGCAACAAGTGGCGCGGCACCTGAGTCAAGCGGGCGCGCCGCTCGGCCAGATGATCGTCATTTGTGGCCGGAACGCACGCTTACAGCAAAAATTGACCCATCAGCGGTGGCCGATTCGGACTATTGTGCAGGGCTTTGTGGACAATATGCCAGAGTTGATGGGGGCGTGTGACTGTATTGTCACCAAAGCGGGACCAGGCACAATTGCAGAAGCGCTGATCAGCGGGCTGCCGATTATTATCAGTGGATTTATCCCTGGGCAGGAAGAAGGCAACATTCCCTATGTTCTAGAGAATGATGTGGGCTATTATGGCCGATCGCCAGCCGAGATTGCGACAACTGTCTTCCGTTGGTTTACAGAGGAGCGGGAACAACTGGCCCACATGGCGGCTCGTGCGCGCGCCTTGGGCAAACCCCAAGCAACTTTTCAAATTGTTGAATCAATTGCCCAACTGTTGGAGCTACAGACCCCGCCAGAGAAACGGCTCAAGCCGGCCACCGAACGTGTCAGTGGCTATCGCCAATAACGACCAATAATCGATCACAAAACATCTGCCGAACAAGGGAGAGCACCTGAATTCAGGTGCTCTTTCCTGGTTAGCGCAATGTTTCCATATTGTGGCGTTGGGGTAAGCAATAGCCCTGCCCGCGCACCGTAACGACGTAGCGGGGATTATCCGGATCTGGCTCGATCTTGCTGCGCAGGCGACGCACATGTACCCACAGCGATTCTACCGTACCCTTACGCACGGGATCCCAAGCTTTGGCCAAGAGAAAGCCCGGCGAGAGCACGCGCCCCCGATTATTATAGAGAATATGCATCAGGCGGTTCTCCGTGGGGGTCAACATGATCTGATCGTTTTCGACCACGGCGTATTGTTGGGCAAAGTTGATACGCAGATGATCATCGATCACCAATTCCGGATCAACAACCTGATCCGAAGCAACGCGCAACAGCACACGGCGTACACGGGCCAACAATTCCGAGAAAGCAAAGGGCTTGGTGATGTAATCCTCGGCATAGCGGTTGAGACCTTCTACCTTGGTGTTGGTATCGGAAAGCGCCGAGAGAAAGATAATGGGAATATCGCCCATGCGCCGCAATTCAGCCGCCACCGCAAACCCATCCATGCCGGGCATCATAATGTCCAAAATCACCAGGTGGGGTAATCCTTCCTGTTGCACGATCTCCAATGCTTCTGTCCCACTGCCGGCGGCATAGACCGTGTACCCTTCACGTTGCAGGCGGAGATTTAGCATCAAGCGTGTATCGGCGGCATCATCCACCACCAAAATACGTTTAGGGTCATTAACACTTGTTACAGCTTGTTGTTCACTCATTAAATACTTCCTTTTTTGAAAAAGATTCGATTACGACGAACTACGAACAGGCTACATATGGGTTACGTTACACCTAGATGGCCCTATACCGACACGACAATCGGTGCGCTGTTTAAACCCTTCTAGCGATACAAAGTTCAATGCTAAACAAGTGCGGTGCCCATGATTCTGCCTGTTACCCTATAAGAGAGAGGGTAGAGATGATAAAGTAAGGTTTTCTAGTAGTTTACTATGTTCATTAACACTACTTTGATGCGCATAAAAGTAAGTTACTATACTAATCGAAAGGTTTGGAAACGATTCTGCCCTAGATTAAGCACCATAATAGGCCTCTATTCTTACATAAGCTAGGTGTATGGCAAATTGCATTATTTATATAGACGTTACATTACACTATATCAGAGCGATTTTTCTTATCAATTACATTACGATGCACAGTAAAGCACCCCTAGCCTATGAATGGGGCTCACGTCAGTTTCAAATCAGCTTACTTTCCCCATCGGTTCTGTTAGCTACTTGTAGCCTATCAACATTGAGCAGACTGCCTGACGCAAAGTTAGAAAACTACCCTACGACTCAAAGTCCCAAATATTTTCTTTAGCCGTTTGTTCTTCAGCCGCTTGATTGTATCAGCAACCTGTATAATCGATATAGCGTTTGACTTACCAGTTATCCTTAGTCGAATGCCTTAAAAATTGATTGACACTTTTTAGATTAATCTACTATAAAGCAATGGTTCGTTTACAAATTTTTCCATTATAGCAGACATGTAGAGCAAATTATGTTACACATTATTACAAAAGACGTAGCATTACTCGCGAGGAGTTAACGAAATGATAGCAAGGCTTAAAAAAGGTTTAGCAAGAACCATGTATGTTGGTGTTGTGCTCCTTGCCTTTATGCTTGGCCACATTACTGGATGGTTTGTGCGCCCTGTACTGGCAGCAGAAGCGCCACCCGAGTTTGCAATCTTCTGGGAGGCCTGGGACATTGTACGTACCCACTTTGTCGATCAAGATAAAATTGACTTCCAGCGCATGACCTATGGCGCGATTCAGGGGATGTTAGGTACCTTGGGAGATGAAAATCATACAATCTTTTTTGATCCAGCGACGGCGCGCCTACAAGCAAGCGCACTCGAAGGATCATTTGAAGGAATTGGCGCGAATGTCTCGATGGAAAACGGCCAATTTGTCATTACTGCGCCCATTCGTGGCTCGCCAGCGGAAGCCGCGGGCATTCTGCCCGGCGATATTGTCCTGGCGGTGGATGGCACCCCCGTCGCGGATTTGCCCGAATGGGATGTGATCAATCATGTACGCGGGCCGGCGGGTACGGCGGTGGTCTTGACCGTACTGCACCCCGATAGCAGCAGCCCGGTTGATATCACCATCATCCGCGAGCGCATTGAAGTAAAAAGTGTGGATTGGGCGCGCATTCCTGGCACTGCGCTTGCCTATGTGCAGATCACGCAATTTGCTGGGGATACAAATTATGAATTGATGCGGGCCTTGCAACGCATACGCAAGGCAGCCGCAGGTGAAGCGCCTGTGCAGGGAATTCTGCTGGATCTGCGCAACAATCCTGGCGGCTATCTGCACGAGGCAGTGCGTATCGGTGGCCAATTTCTGGAAAATGGTCAAGTGATCCTTCATGAACGAGATGCAAAGGGGCAAGTCGAAACCCAGAACGCCTTTGGTAACGGTTTCGCCCGTGACTTGCCCATGGTTGTGCTAATCAATCAGAGATCAGCGAGTGCAGCGGAGATTCTAGCTGGTGCGCTGCAAGAAAATGGACGAGCAAAACTAATTGGCGAGACAACGTTGGGTACGGGGACGATCCTACACCCATTTACCTTAAGCGATGGCTCTGTCATTTGGCTGGGCGTCACCAACTGGTTGACACCCGACTTCCACCTGATCAAAAACCAAGGCATTCAACCAGATGTTAAGATTACCCAACCAGTCTCTGTGCAACTGGTTGATGCGACATGGCTGCAAGCGCAAACGGGTGACCAAGCGTTGAACACCGATGACGCACAGTTTCAGGCTGCGCTCTTCGCATTGCGCCTGTTGCTGTTAAATCGCGAATGAGATCCTAACGATATAGACCATGCTTCGCGATATACGCTTCTACCATACGGGGAATTTGGTGCGCGACGGGTGCGCCACTGCGGATACGGTCGCGCAGGGTATGGCTGGCAATTTCCAATTCGGGCATATCCAAGAGAATTACCCGTTGGCGTACGCCAGGCAGTGCTGCTTCCAAGTGTGCCCAGTCGATTTCAATGTCATGCCGCGTGAGCACCACGGGTGTACACGCTTGGATCAACCACTGTGGTTGCCGCCAAGTGGGCAGGTCACGTAGACTATCCATGCCCATCAAAAAATAAAGTTCAGTATCCGCGCCCACCTGCTGCCGCAGTAGCTGTACCGTAGCATTGGTGTAGTGCGGACCAGGGCGATCCGCATCCACACGGCTGACCCATAGCGCTTCTGTGTCGGCAACAGCCAGTTCCGCCATCAGCAGCCGATGGGCAATCGGCGTTATCGCCCGATCCTGCTTGTGTGGCGGATCGCCCACGGGGACCAGATAGACACGATCTAGAGAGAGGCGAAAGCGCGCCTCTTCGGCCAGGATCAGATGCCCAATGTGGATCGGATCAAAGGTGCCGCCGAAAAGGCCAACGCGCGCTCTTGCCACCGTGCCCTACGCGTCTCCAAAGGCATTTTCGTAGCCCCAAGTCAGCTCAACATCGCCAATGCGCACGGTATCGCCATCTTGAATGCCATCTTCGCGCAGCGCATCGGAAATGCCCATGGCGCGCAGAATGCGTTGAAAACGCATACCCGCTTCGTAATAATTCCATTTGGTCATCTGGGCCGCACGTTCAATTGCAATGCCTTCGACCCACCAAACGTGATCACCCAAGCGGTACACGGCAAAGGCTTTTTCATCCTCGGTCGGCGTAATTTCGGGTAGAATCTCGACAGCGGGCGCTTCTTCCTTTGGCAATGCATCCAGCATCGCTTGCAAACGATAGAGCAACGGGTCAAGATTTTGATGAGAAACCGCGCTGATTGCCATCACAGGGTAACCACGCTCTTGCATGGCTTGTTCGATCGCTGGCCAGTGCTCTTGTGCACTGGGCAAATCCATCTTGTTCAAGACAACCAGTTGGGGCTTATTCTGCAAACCCGGTTTGAACAATGCCAATTCCTGGTTAATCGCCTCAAAATCGCCCAACGGATCAGGACTGTCGCCGCCCAGCAAATGCACAACAATGCGCGTGCGCTCGATGTGGCGCAAAAAGTCTAGCCCCAGACCAAAGCCTTCGTGCGCGCCTTCCATCAACCCAGGAATATCGATCAACAGTATTTGCCGATGATTGACCTCTGCCATGCCCAAGTTAGGCGTGATGGTGGTGAAAGGATAGTCGGCAATTTTGGGCTTGGCCGCGCTGAGTACGCTGAGTAGCGTAGACTTACCCGCATTGGGTACCCCGATAATGCCAACGTCCGCTACTAATTTTAATTCGAGTTCGATCCACCGTTCGATCCCGGATTCGCCATTCTCCGCAATCGTTGGGGCTTTGTTGAGCGGCGATTTGAAGACGGCATTACCACGGCCACCCCGTCCACCACGCAAAAACAACAACTCCTGACCAGGGTGGGTGAGATCGGCCAGTAAGTCACCACTGTCCGCATCATAGACCAACGTGCCGGGTGGCACGGGAATACGAATATCTTCGCCGATCCCGCCGGTTTTATCCGCGCCAGAACCAGGCGATCCACGCTCTGCCCGAAAATGCACTTGCTTATGCAAAGCGTGCAAGGTATTGAGGGCTGGATCCACCACGAAATAGATGTGCCCACCGCGACCGCCACTGCCGCCCGATGGACCACCCCTAGGAACATATTTTTCACGGCGGAAGGCTACTACACCGTTGCCGCCGTCACCTGATTTTACGTAAATTTTTGCTTTATCAAAGAACATACCTTACATTGTAACGAAAAGAGTGGCAAAATAGCAAAAACTGCCTATACCACTTGACAACATCCGCTGATCAGGGTACGCTCCCTTGACAATTGATTGAGTTCTCGATCCAGGAATGTGCCCATGAATCAATTCCATTTTCTTGTTCGCTCCTATCGGCGTGACAAGACGACCAAACGATTATTGCTGCTTATGCTCGTCATCCTTAGCCTATTGTTGACCCAGCAACCAGTTGGCTGGATCGGAGCCAAGGCGCAAAGCGAGCCAGCCGACACCCATACGGTTGAAGCAGGCGAATCGTTGAGTATGATTGCCCAATCTTACGGCGTTGAACTGGCCGATCTGATGGCGCTCAATGGCATCACCGACGCCGACGCTATCTATGTGGGGCAAGCACTCGATCTGCCCGCCGCGGCACAACGCCAACCCACGCCCGCACCATTGCCAACCCATGAAGTCGAACCGGGCGAAACCCTGAGCGAGATTGCCCAGCAATATAATATTTCATTGACGCGCCTCATGCTCTACAACAATATCCGCGACGCCAATGCCGTCTACGAGGGCCAACGCTTGCGCATTCCTCCCCCAGAAGATGAAGCTGAGGAAACAAGCGCAGCCGCCGATGCAATCGAGACAGCGACGCCCACAGCGACGCCCACAGCGACGCCCACAGCGACGCCCACGGCCCAAGCAACCCGGACAGCAACGCGCGCCATAACGCGCACACCCACCACCGAACCAACGGCAACCGCCGAAGCAACAGCGACAACGCTACCAGCGGATGCAGACGACGCAGAAACAGCTAGCACACCAGCGGAGATCGATGTCGAACGCATGACCACCTCCTTAAATCGCAGCTATGTCGTACGTTCCGGTGATACATTGGCCCAGATCGCGCTGCGCACCGGGGTTGATTTTGAGGCGTTGCGCCAACTCAATCGCATGGCCGTTGCAGATATTGGCACGCTCGCCGCGGGGCAATATCTGCTCCTACCGGCGACGGGGGCCGAGCTCCAGGTGCTCACCGAGGAACAGGAATATATCGTCCAGCCGGGCGATGGGTTGGGATCGATTGCCAAGCAATTTGACCTGACCCTGGCCGATCTGTTGACTGCCAATCGCATTAGCGATCCCGACAGCATTATTGTCGGTCAGCGGCTCGTGATTCCAGGCAAAGTGTTGGATGAGGCAGCGCAAGCCGCCAAGCAAGTTGGCCCGTTGCGCAGCGGCTACTATTACTACACTGTGCAGCCGGGCGACACCCTCTCTGCATTAGCTAAAGCGTTCAATAGCACCAAGCTGGCGATTATCGAATACAATGGCTTACCCGACGAAGAAACCGTCTACGCGGGGCTGGAAATCCGCATTCCCTATGGCCCGCCGGCCTTGCCCAATCAACGGCCACCGGTGCCCGCCTCTGCCACCAGTTTTCTGGTCAGTTTGAGCCGCCAACAATGTTGGCTCTTTCAGGGCGATCGCGTTGCCTATTCCTGGACTTGTAGCACAGGCTATGGCGATTGGATCACGCGTACCGGCAGCTTTGCTGTGCAAAGCAAAATCGAGAACGCCAAGAGTAGCGCCTATCGGCTGGACATGCCCTACTGGTTGGGCATCTACAACGTGGGCAGCTTTGAAAACGGTATCCACGGTCTGCCGGTGGAGTGGGATACGGGCAAGAAGATTTGGGAACGCCTAATCGGCGAACCAGCCACCTTTGGCTGCGCCATGCTGGATGATCGCGACGCGGTGATTCTCTTTACCAGGGCCTATATCGGTATGCCAGTCCATATTATTCATTAAACTCTGTCAGTCAGATTTGGAAGTACGCATGACCCGCTTGCCCAACGCGCAGCCCTTGCTGGCCGGAAAATTGCCGCCAGCCCTGCTTACCCGTTTGTTGCAACAGTTACCCACCCAACACCCGCAACTGTTGCTCGGCCCAGCCGTCGGGGAAGATGCCGCGGTGATCGACTGGGGCGGCGCGGCGGATCAGTTGCTGGTGGCCAAGAGTGACCCCATCACCTTTGCCACCGATGCGATCGGGTACTACGCCGTCAATGTCTGTGCGAATGATTTGGCGGTGACGGGGGCGCGCCCCCTCTTTTATCTGCCCACCATCCTCTTACCCGCCGGGCAGACCGATGTTACGCTGGTCGAACGCATTTTCCAGCAGATCGGCGATGCCTGTCGGCAGTTAGATATTGTGGTGGCGGGTGGTCATAGCGAAATCACGCCCACCGTCAACCAGACGGTCGTAGCGGGTACGATGTTAGGATCAGTCCCACGTAGCCAAATGCTGGCTGGCCGCGGCGCTCAGGTTGGCGATGTTGTGCTGATGGTCGGCTGGGCACCGGTGGAGGCTGCCAGCATTATCGCGCGCGAAATGCGCCAGGTCTTGTTGGCGCGCGGCTGGCACAGTGCCGAACTTGATCAGGCCGCGAACTACCTCTATGATCCTGGCATCAGCGTCTTGCAACCAGCCTTGCTGGCGGCAAGCCACCGTTTGGTGACCGCCATGCATGACCCGACCGAAGGCGGGATTGCGACGGGGTTATATGAATTGGCCGTTGCCGCCAAGGTTGGCTTGGCAATCGATCTGGACGCGCTGCTGCTCTCGGATCTGGCCGTACGTCTCTGCGCGGCCTTTCACCTGGACCCGCTGGGCATTATCGCTTCGGGCACGCTGCTGGCCACGGCTCCGGCACAAAAAGCCGATGCCTTGTTGGCGCTGTGGCGGGCCCAGGGGTGGCCGGTGGCACAAGTGGGTCGCGTGTTGGCGCAACAGCAGGGGATCACGGCCTATCGTAATCGGCAACCGGTGGATTTTCCCCAATTTGCCACGGACGAAATTACCAAACTTTGGCAGTAGCGTTTTAATCAATGATTAGGATTGCAAGCGTCCCGATAAGGAAAATTATGCCACACTCCCAACCACCAATCGCTGTGATCGGCAGTGGCGTGATCGGGTTGACCAGCGCCATGCGTTTGATCGAAGTGGGTTTTCCGGTGACCATTTTTACACGCGCCGTACCACCGCACACGACGTCGGACATTGCTGCCGCCTTTTGGGCCCCTTCGGCAACCGAGGGCAATGACAAGGCCAAGCAGTGGGCATTGACCGGTCTTGCCACCTTGCAAACGCTGGCCGCTGATCCAGCCAGCGGCATCAGCCTGACCGATCTCTATAGTTTGGCCGACAGTCCCACCCCCATGTCTTATATGGCTAATGCGGGGGCTATGCGCGAAGTACCGCCTGGAATTTTCCCGGCACCCTGGTCGGGTTGGTGCGCCACGGTGCCGCGCATTGATGTGCCCATTTATATGCCCTGGCTCCTCGCGCGTGTGCAAGCAATGGGTGCGACCATTCAACCCTGGATCTTGCAAACACTGGATGAGATTGATCGCAAATATGACCTGATCGTCAACTGTACCGGCTTGGGTGCCCAGGCATTAACGGGTGATAACGTCTTTCCCATTCGCGGGCAGGTGCTCTCTGTGCGCAAGCCAGCCGGGTTAGCACCAGCCATGATCTATGCCAATGATGCAGAGACAACCACCTACATCATCCCGCGCAGTCGCGATTGTCTGCTCGGCGGCACCTATCAATATCGCGATGGCAACATGGAGGTAGACCCGGCGATTACCGAGGGCATTTTGGCGCGCTGCGCAATCTTCAATCCCGCCTTTGCACAGCCGGAAATCCTGCAGCAGCGCGTGGGTCTGCGCCCAGGCCGTTACTTTCCGCGGCTCGATCAAGCGCGCTTGTCCTCTGGTCAAACCGTGATTCACAACTATGGTCATGGTTCGGTGGGCCATACACTGGCGTGGGGGTGTGCCGCTGAGGTTGCCAAGCTAGCCACCAGGATTGGATAGGAGACATCCTTCATTGATGATTCGTTATTAGCTATTGATTATTTGCAAGCAATTGAATAATCAATAACCAATAGCTACTGACCAATGACAAGGAACCAAACCTTATGCCGAATCCAGTTGCCACCGATGCGAATCGGGTTAACGCTGGGCAAATCCCGTTACTGACTCTCGTGCTGCTCTTTGATAGTTTGCACTTTATCTTTGCCCGTTTGTTGTTCGCACACGTCAGTTCGGATGTATCGGCCATGTATGTCATGGCTGTCGCCACAGTCCAAGTTGGCCTCTATGGCTGGATCACGGGGCAGCTCAAATTAGCGCTGCTGTACAAGCATTGGCGCTTTTTCCTGGTGATTGGGGCGCTCATCGGCTTCAGTACCCATCTCAGCTTTGTTGCGGTGGCCTTTATTGATGCCGGTACCGCGGCTATGCTGGGCAAGATTGAAACGATCTTCAGTGTCGCGCTGGGTATTTTCTGGTTGCGCGAACGCTTTGCACCAATACAACTCGTCGGCACCGCGCTGGCGATTGGCGGGAGCGTTGTCATTGCCTATCAGCCCGATAGTCCCTTACAGTGGGGTGCGCTGCTGATTCTGATCAGCTCTTTCTGTTACTCGTTACATTTTGCACTAGTCAAGCGCAGTGGCGATGAGATCGACTTTCTCAATTTCTTCTTTTACCGCGTCTTTTTCACCATGCTTGTCCTCTTTCTCTCGGCAGCAGGCCGCCAGGTGCTGGTATGGCCTTCGCTGAATGGCTGGCTGGTGCTCCTGCTGGCAGGCACATTCGATGTGACTGTCAGCCGCACGCTCTACTACCTCGCCTTGCGCAAGTTCAATATGAGTCTGCTCTCGGTGATCACGACACTCAGCCCCGCGGCGGCGATTCTGTGGGCGCTGCTGCTCTTTGGCACCATGCCCACCGCGCAGCAGATGTTGGGTGGTCTGGGGGTGCTGATTGGGGTATTGGTGGTGACCGGGGCGCGCTATCAACGGATGCGGAGAACAGATTGAACGGATCAGAGCGGAAATCCGTTCTTCGTTAGACCTTATTCCGCTTTAATTTTGTGCATTCGTAGGTGCGGTTTGTAACCGCACAAGTCGGCATCGACCGCGATTGTGCGGTTACAAACCGCACCTACAAGAACAATTGCATCTGGTTTTGTTGCCGAAATAACAAGGCGGAATAATCTCTGTTATACTCCGCAGCAGCACATACGCACATTTATACTCGTGCAAAATAATGTGACTTTATGGCGCTGCTCAGTATAGATCAAAAAAGCGGATGCCACATAGCATCCGCTCAATCTGCTCTATACTCAAATCAGCATGAAAACCGGAGTTTGATGTAGCAATGATCAGCGTGCCGGGGACTGCCCAGGAAAAGTTCTCAGTACAGATCTACAGTTGGGCAGTCCCCGGCACGCTATAGC
>DAOTTR010000521.1:0-1764 GCA_034437715.1 Caldilineaceae bacterium | reverse complement strand
GGTGGCGGGTGGTGAGGAGCAGTCGAGGCAGGAGACAAGGGGCAAGACGATGTGGAAAAGTTATGAGGAATGGGGTGAACAGATACATGATGTCATTTGGGGGACGCCACTTTGGGGATTTATGACCTATCGCAAGGCACGGTTCTTGGCTGACCTGGCATGGTTTGATGCGGAGAAGTTATTGGTTGCCCCCCAAGGCAAAGAGAGCGCTTGGCAGTTGGTGAGGGCGGCTGGCTCTGTGTCAGCCAACATTGAAGAAGGGTACGGGCGCGGTTTTGGGAAAGATTATGGGCGATTTTTGCGCATCGCGTTAGGATCAGCAAGGGAAGTGCAAGGTTGGTATTATCGAGGTCGTTATGTTTTTACACCTGAGCTTGTCAATCATAGACTACTCCTGCTCAATGACATCATTGCTGGTTTGGTAACAAGCTCCGAACAACAACGCAACTCGCCACTCGCTACCCGCAACTCGCCATCCCAAACTCAGAAAGGAACAAACAATGGCTAGAATCCAACATTTGATCGTCGATGAATTTGGCAGCTTTGTCGCAAAACATCAGGGCCGGCTGCGCGTGACGTGCCAGGGCGAGAAGCGGCTAGACGCGCCAATTATGCATTTGGAAACGGTATTGGTGACGGGGCGTGGGGTCAGCCTGAGCAGTGATGTGGTGGCGGCGTGCGCCGAGGAAGGGATTCCGATTCACTTTTTGGACAGCCGCGGCCATCCCGTGGGCACCTTCTATAGTGCAGGCTTGGCCGCGACGATTGAGACACGCCGCGCCCAGCTCGCCGCGCGCGAAGATGGACGTGGACTGACCGTGGCTTTGGCGATTGCCGAAGGCAAGCTCCGCAATCAAGTCAATCTGCTCAAATATATGAGCAAGAACCGTAGGGAAAAGGAGCCCGCCCTTTTTGAAGCAGTGCGCGGATTGGCCGATGAGGTACAGGATGATCTGGCCGAGCTGGAGCGGCTGCGCCTGGAACCGCTCTACACTACGATTGATGGTTGTCGCGGACAACTGTTGTCGATTGAAGGGCGCGCTGCCCAAAAGTATTGGCGCGGCATTGGCCAATTGCTCTTGGTCGAGGCGGGTTGGCCAGGCCGCGTGACGCAAGGCGCGACGGATTCCTTCAATAGTGCGCTGAACTATGGCTATGGCATTCTCTACAGCCAGATCGAGCGGGCCTTGGTGCTGGCCGGTTTGGATCCCTATGCCGGCTTTCTGCACACCGACCGACCCGGCAAGCCCAGCCTGGCCTTTGATATGGTGGAAGAATTTCGCCAGACGGTGGTGGACCGCACAGTGATGGCGATCTTCAATCGCGGCACCGCCATCGCGATGGATGAGCGCGGCAAGCTGACCGAAGCGGCGCGGCGGAGTGTGGCCGAAAAGGTGCTGGCACGGCTAGAAGCGGTCGAACTCTATGAAGACAAACGGCACCCGCTGCGCCAGATCATGCAGATGCAGGCGCGCCATCTGGCCACCTATCTACGGCGCGAGCGCACGCACTATACCGCGTTTGTTTCAGCGTGGTGAGGGGCGGGTGGCGAGGGGCGAGGGGTGAGGGGCGAGGGGTGAGGGGCGGGTGTACCTGCCACCTGTTACCTACTACCTGCCACCTACTACCTGCCCCCTGCCCCCTGCTATCTGCTACCGTTTGGGGAGCAACAGATGAAATGCCTATTAATCTACGACATTCCGGATGATGGTGTGCGCGCCAAAATTGCCAACTTCTGCCTGGATTATGGATTGGATCGGGTGC
>DAOTTR010000520.1:0-2301 GCA_034437715.1 Caldilineaceae bacterium | reverse complement strand
TGGCCCCACCTTGCGCGCCTTTGCCACGCTCAATCCAGAGGCGCAAGAGGCATTACGCCGTGACCTGGAACAGCTCTGGGCGCAGCACAACCGCAGCCAGAATGGCACCACGCAGGTGGATTCTACCTATCTGGAAGTGATTGCCATCCGTAAGTGAGGGAAGAGATAAGCAGTGTAGCAGGCGCAAAAGATTATATTCCGCATTCTAAATTGTGCTAAAATATCATGATGCTTTATCAATACGCGCCATCTTCCCAACCTAACCTAAGCGCCAAGCAGGGCGTACAACTCTATCTGCTTGGCCCGTTGCGCATCGAGATCGACAACCAAGCGATCCGCTTGCCGCGGCGCAAAGTAGAGGCCCTGCTTGCCTATTTGGCGCTGCATCCCGAACGCCACACGCGTGATGGGCTGGCCACCCTGTTTTGGGGTGACACGACGGATGACAAGGCCCGTCACTCGTTGCGCACGGCCCTCGCTACCCTGCGCCAACACGTGGGTGACACCCTGTTGATCACCGACCGCGAGCATATCCAGATCAATCCCGACTTTCCGCTGTGGACTGATCTGCACGAACTGCTGGCGGTGGATGAGGCAGCGGACGAACTGGATCTGACCAACCCGGCGCGCCTGCGCGCCACGCTGGCCCTATGGCAGGGCGAGCTGCTAACCGGCTTTTATGAGGATTGGATTACCGCCGAGCGCGAACATTACCACCTGCGCCTGCTCAAGCGCCTGCTCGACCTGACCCAGGCGCTGCGCGCGCGCAGCGAGTATGTGCAGGCTGTTGAAGTGGCGCAAAAAGTATTGAATTTTGACCCGGCCAATGAGCACGCCTACCAGCATTTGATGTTTTGCTACATGGCGGCCGGTGATCGAGCGGCCGCGCTGCGCCAATATGAACTGTGTGAAGCGGCGTTGGCACGCGAGCTGGATGCCCCACCGCTGCCCGAAACCACCGCGCTCTATCACTGGATCAAACGCAACAACGCCGAAGCACCATCGACAGCGGCCAAAATCACCAATCTGCCGATTCCGCCGACCAGCTTTGTCGGGCGCACGCAACAGATGACGGCGGTCAAACAATTGCTCAACCCGTCCGCCAACGGGCCGCGTCTACTCACCTTGATTGGGGCGGGCGGCAGCGGCAAAACACGCTTGGCGATCCAGGTGGCCACCGACCTGATCGACCGCTTTGCACACGGGGTGTGGTGGGTGGAGTTGGCGGCCTTGACCGACGGTGAGCAAGTGGCACGCGCCGTGGCCAAAGCGCTGGGCGTCAGCGAAGTGCGCAACGAATCGGCCACCCAGTCGGTAAGTAATTTTCTGGGCGACAAACAGGTGCTCTTGGTAGTCGACAACTGCGAACACTTGATCGCGCCGTCGGCGCAGTTTGCGGCAGCATTGTTGAGCGGCTGTCCCAATCTGCAAATTTTGACCACCAGCCGCGAGTCGCTCAACATCGGCGGTGAAACGCTCTGGCCGGTGCCGACCCTGGGCTTGCCCGCGCCGCAGCAGATCGCCCTGACGGACCTGCTGCTACAACATGAGTGCATCCGCCTCTTTTTCGAGCGCGCCAGTGCGGTGCAACCGGGCTTCCGCCTAACGCTGGAAAACGCCCCCGCGGTGGTCGAGATTTGTACGCGGCTGGATGGTATTCCCCTCGCGATTGAACTGGCCGCCGCGCGCGTCAAGGTGTTGCCGGTCGAGCAGATTGCCGCCCGATTGACGAGTACGATTGGGGCACGCTTCGATCTGTTGACCCAAGGCAGCCGTGCCGTCTTGCCGCGCCATCAAACGCTGCGCGCGACCATTGATTGGAGTTACGATCTGCTTGACGAAGCAGAAAGGCGGCTCTTTCGCCAGGTGGCCGTCTTTCGCGCTGGCTTTACGTTGGAGGCGCTTGAACAGATCGTCAATTTTGCGGCCAGTGGTGGATTGGTAGCACCCTCCAATCGCCAATGGCCAACCGTCAATCTCTTGAATTTGTTAACGCAGTTGGTCGACAAATCGCTGGTGATTGTCGAGCCGCAAGCTGGACAAAACCGCTATCGCCTGCTGGAGACGTTGCGCGAGTATGCGCTGGCGCAGTCAACGCCGGCCGAGCGCGCCCACATGCAGCAACGGCACGCCACCTGCTTCCTGCGCCTGGCCGAGCGAGGCCAATTTCAATGTGAACGACGCCGTGCGCGGCGCCACCAACTGGGGGCAGATCATCACCGATCTGCGCGCCCAAAACATTGGCAAACCGGTCGTCATCGCTGGCAAGAACCTCGCTATCCCGCGCCAATTTGTGGCACC
>DAOTTR010000519.1:0-8348 GCA_034437715.1 Caldilineaceae bacterium | reverse complement strand
ATACTTGTAAGATGAGTTCGATTCGCATCATGTTCTCCTGAGATTTTGGTAGGTCTTCAGGTTTATTTTGATGCGAATCCCTTCTTTTTACAATTTCACACTATGGGTCTGCACCCGGTACCTTATTTACGCCGGGATCTACTACTCTCCCCTCTCTACTACACCACAGATTTATCCCACAGTTTATCCCCTGGATTGGCTACATTTTGGCTTTCTCGCCCATCCTTGCCCGGTTTAAATCGCTCCATGCTACGACTCGATAGCCATTTGACAGTAAAATGTAACATAAATAATTGAATTCACCCCCTATAATACAAGGCGCGTTGTCTATTGTCAAGAACCTGTTTGAATATTCAGGCTCTTAAGGATTTAGGCCACCCAAAAAATAAATAGACACCGTCACCGGCACTGGCCACACGCAACACTAGTCAACCTAAACATTGCTGGCCATCGCCGGTGACGGTATGTGTATAGATTAATTTTTGGAATGGCCTTATAGATAAAAACCCTTAAAAGTCATAATATACGCTCTCGTGTATTACCAAGCTTATTTGTATGACTTTTAAATGGTTTGCCCATTAGTATTTGCAAAACGTAACGATTACGCCAACGTTAAATTTGTGTTGAATTCATTCAACACCTGAGACGGCAAACGTGTTTAAACACGTTTTCTATTCCAGGCTCTGAATTCATTCAGCAGCATGTGATGAAATTTAACGTTGGCGTACGATTCAGGCCAATCGCATTCATCATCGGGAACGCCGCCATCCGTGGCGGCCAGCCACGGATGGCGCGGGAACCCTCTGGGTGCCCGGCTGAATCGTTACTGCAAAACACTATTGTGCTAATCATTACGATTGTAGTGAGACTAAACTCTCGGGAGCTTGGTAACTATCATGCAACAAAGAATATCTTTATACCCGTGGAACGCCCCTAGATTGCGTATATTATTGAATAGAAGAGTTCTGTTGCGAGCTTGGTTCCCACTCGTTGTAGGCTTGTTGACCTGGATTGCTTATCGACCGATGCTGGCCGCTGATCACGTTGCTGGTCAGGTGACAGAAGTTATTGGGGAGACTTTCCCTTTCCCGAACGATCCTGCTTATCAAGGTGATATACAATATGCGCTGGATATGATCAATATCCAAGCGGCTTGGCGCTATACCCACGGCGATCCCAAAGTTGTTGTGGCGCTGATCGACACGGGCATTGATTTTGCCCATCCTGAATTGGCTGACCACATCCATCCCGATGCGCGCACATTTTTTCTGCAAGGCTCCGCACAAGACGAAAGTGGCCACGGTACACTGGCTGCCGGGATTATTGGTGCCGCCAGCCATAACAAGCTTGGGGTGGCTGGGATCGCCAGCAATGTCCAGATTTTGCCCATCAAAGTGAGCCCTGGCAGCACGCGCCAGAGCAGTGCCACGGATGTGCAGCTTGCCCCCACCTATGGACTCCAAGAACCGATCCGCTATGCTGCCAGCCCCGACCGCAATGGTACACGCGTGATCAACATTAATTTTGCGACGAGTATCGATGATGCGGCAGAGCGTGCGGTAATTGCCGAGGCCACACAACGGGGTGTGTTGATTGTGGCGGCGGCTGGCAACACAGGCCAAAACCGCGCCCTCTTTCCGGCGGCCTATGATTGTGTGCTGGGGGTTGGTGCCGTGGACCGTAGCGCCCAACGCGCCAGCTTTTCCACCTATGGCCTGGGCGTTGATCTGGTTGCACCGGGTGTCGCCATCTATGGCCCCGATCTGCTGGGTGAAAAGGGCTACAGCACCGGAGATTATGCCGCGTCAAGTGGTACATCCTTTGCTGCGCCCCATGCGACCGGTGTGGCCGCGCTGATCTTCTCGGCGCGCCCAGCGTTGTCGGCCTGGGATGTGCGTGAAATCCTCATGCGTTCGGCCAAGGATCTGGGGGCACCGGGCTTTGATGTCGAATATGGCTATGGATTGCTGGATGCTGGCGCGGCGTTGGCATTAGCCAAAGTCTGGCGCGCAAATTCGGGTACTGTGTTAGATGATTGTACGGGGGAACGTTACCGTGTCTATGGATCGCTCTATTGGGATCAAAATCAAAATGGCGAACGCGATGACAGTGATCTGGCTTTTGCTGAACCCTACACCACCACCTATATCGAACTCTATGATCGCAATGGCACGCGCCTGCTCGATGTTACCTACCCCAATGCAGAAGGCATTTTTGTCTTTGATGTGATTTCTGGCACAAACGATGCCCTGTATACGATGAAATTACAAAATTCTACTCAGCAGAAGCTCGCCTTTGCGGCTGGCGTGGCCGGCCCATACAACATCGATATGCACACCTTGCCTACGAATGCCGTTACCATTCACGGTACACTTTTCGTCGATGGCAATGGCGATGGTCACTGGGACGCAAATGAGCCATCCTATATGCCCACTCCGCAGACATCCACTACGATTGCGCTTTATGAACCCAATGGGCTGACACCAGTCGCCACGGCTACCAGCAACCACCAGGGCAACTTTGTCTTCTACGTCGCGCCGCCAACCACAACCGTGAACTACGAATTGCGCGAGCAGATCGCGTCTGCTGCACTGCTGGAAAGCCGCGTCCATACTATCACCATCGATCCGACTATCGGCTCCGTCATTACCTATGCCCTTGGCGTGGATATCGATACAATCCCAACTGATGGACAGGCGCAAACGAGCAACCCCATGCCAACCGCGCTGCAAGTGATTACCCACACGGGCAGCATTGTCCTCTCCTGGACGACGCCCCAACCTTTGAGCAGCGATAGCGTCTTTGAAATTGGCTATGCCCGACAACCTGGTGGTCCTTATCAACTGTTGGGTATGACCAGATTGGCCCAAACCACAAATTACACGATTTTTGATCTGCCCGGCTTGGCATCCAGCGGCGACTACTACTTTGTCGTGCGCGCCCGTACCGGCATCGAGCAGCCTACATCCTGGAGTGAATATAGTAATGAGGTTGTCTTGCGCACTGCTTTGCCTGACCAAACTTCCCCCACGCCGCCGGTCACGAATCAGGTGTTTCTGCCGCTGGTGAATCGTTGAGTCGTTAAATCTGTCAGCCAACAGGCCACAGATATGAAGCCTACGCCACCCCTGTGGTATAATCTGTTGTAACAATATGTGTACAAAGATTTTACGAACAGGAGCTTATGCCGAAACCATCTAAACAAACGCGTCGCGGGTCGCGGTCGTCTAATAACACGCATGGTAATGCGCAATACCAGCCAGCACCCCAGGAAAGTGGCGCGCTCAGCCGTGAATGGGGCGGTCGTATGGCTGTCGCGCTCACCATGCCCAATACCTATTATGTGGGCATGAGCAGCCTGGCCCTGCAACTGCTCTATCGTACCTTTAACCGCGAAACGGATGTGGTTTGTGAACGTATCTTCTGGGAAAAGGGTGCGGAACAAGCGCGCAAGCCACTCCTTTCGCTGGAGACAGGCCGCCAAGCCGCCGAATTTGATCTCTGGGCTTTTACCATTTCTTGGGAGATGGACTATTTCAATGTGGTCGAGCTATTGCGCCAAGCTGGCATTCCACCGCTGGCTGCCGATCGCCAGGGGGGCGTGCAGTGGAATGGGCGTCCCTGGCCTCTGTTGATCGCGGGTGGCCCCGGTGTGACCATGAACCCAGAACCCGTGGCACCTTTTTTTGATGCGATCTTGATTGGTGAAGGCGAAGAAGCCGTGCCGCAGTTGATCGAACTCTGTCGCACTGCCCTGGACGAGGATCATGAGGCGCTGCTAGCTGAGTTGGATCGAACGCCTGGCTGGTATGTGCCTTCCTTGCGTCCTTCCAATCGCAGCCATGTAGGTTTTCGGCCTGTGGAACGGCTATGGGTGCGTAAATTGGCGGCCTTTGACACAAGCAGCACGCTCTATACGCCCGATACCGAATTCAGCAACATGCATTTGATGGAAATTGCGCGCGGCTGTGGCCGTGGCTGCCGCTTTTGCTTGGCTGGCTATGTCTATCGCCCGCCACGCGAGCAGCCGCTAGATAAGTTGCTGGCTTCGGCGGAAGCGGCTGTGCGTCAAGGCCACACCAAAATTGGTTTGGTCAGCGCCGCGGTCAGCGATCATACGGCGATTGACGAATTGGCAACCGCGTTGCAAGGCATGGGGGCTAGCATCAGCGCCAGTTCTATGCGCATGGACCCCATCAGCGTGCCTTTGATCCGCGCCATGGCCGAAACCGGCGCGCAGAATCTCACGGTTGCCCCGGAAGCGGGTAGCCAGCGCTTGCGTAACGTGATCAACAAAACCCAGACCGAAGAGCAGATGATGCGCGCCATCTCGCTGGCCCAGGAATTTAATTTTCCGCAGATCAAGCTCTATTTTATGGTCGGCCATCCGACGGAAACCGAGGATGATATCCAGGCGCTGATTGATTTTACCCTGGAATCGCGCAAGCATTTCAAACGGCGGATTGCGATTAACGCCACCCCCTTTGTGCCCAAAGCGCATACGCCTTTTCAATGGGAAGGTATGGTCGAGGGGAAGGTGCTGCGTCAACGGCAAAAACGGATTCACCAGGCCTTGGCTCGCCATGGCGTCGATGTGCGTGCCGATTCGCCTGATTGGGCCGAGGTGCAGGCTGTCCTCAGCCGCGGTGATCGGCGTCTAGCCGAAGTGCTGTTGGCTGTGCCCACTGGCGGCTTGACTGTGCGCAGCTTCTTTGACACTATGGCTGCGGTCGGCCTGGACAAGGAACACTATACAGGTAAGTGGGAAGTCGGCTCGCCCTTGCCGTGGGATGTTGTGCAGAGTGGGGTGAGCGAGAACTATTTCCACTACGAATTGCGGTTGGCGGCCCAAGATCAAACCGGTCTGAGCTGCCCGCCCGATTCAGCTGGCTGTCTGAGTTGCCAAGCCTGCGACGAAGATTGGGCCTTTCGCTACGGCGATAACGCCAATCGCCCAATTCCTGCGGCCAAAGGTGGCCCTTGGCGCGCCCAAGATTGGCAACCCTGGACGAAATTTAAGGGCGAAAAGCATGGCATTCTTACACCTATCGAGCTAAATTAAGGGAAAGCCCGTAAATCCCACATCTTTCAAGGGTGGGATATAAGGCACCCAGAGGGTACCCGAAGTTTTGCGGCACAATTGCCGTGTGCTTTAGCACGATTTGCATCTCCTAATTAAGCGAGAATGCCGATTTTACTACATCGCTTAATTGTGATATACTGCATGTATGAAGACGTACAAGTATCGTATCTACCCAAGCAAAGCACAGGAAACGATCCTCGGCCAGCAACTTGAGGAATGCCGCTGGTTGTATAACAAGATCCTTGATGTGCGCAAGACCACATACGAGCGGGATGGTCACACGTTTGGGTTGTACGATACACAGAATATGATCCCGTTCATACGGGTTGAGCGTCCAACGCTCAAGTTGGTGCATTCGATGGTCTTGCAGAACGTCAACGTCCGCGTTGATCTGGCCTTTCAAGCGTTCTTTCGCCGTGTGAAAGCTGGTGAAGCAGCAGCAGGTTATCCACGATTTAAGAGTCGTGATCGCTATGACAAGCCTGTGCTATCCGCAGTATGGCAACGGGGCTAGACTGGATGGCGACATGCTCATCTTGTCCAAGGTGGGTAGCATCAAGGTCAAGTTGCACCGCGAATTGTGCGGCGGGGGCCTTCTGGGCGCTAAGACGGTCTGCATCCGCCGCGCGGCTGGCAACAAGTGGTACGCCACGATCAGTTGTGCGCCCAGTGGGCACCCGCCGACCAACCCATTGCCATACGAGCCGAAAGCGGTCGGCATTGCTGTGGGTACATCCACCTTTGGCACGCTCTCCGATGGCAGCAAGATCGCTAATCCGCGCTTCTTCAAGCGTGAGCAGAAAGTCTTGGCAACGGCCCAGCGCCGCTTGGAGAAGGTCGCAAAAGGTACGCCAGAACGTGAAAAGCGCAAAGCAATCATCAGGCGGATTCATGTACGGATTGCCAACAAACGCTCCGATTTTGCGCACAAACTTTCGCGTCAACTGGTGAGCACCTACGGCGTGATTGCCTTGGAAGATTTGAATATCCTCGGCATGATGGCCGAACATAAAGTGATCTTTGGCAACAAACTCAACAAGAGCCTTGCGGATGTTGCATGGCACCAATTTGCACAATTCGTTGTCTACAAAGCGGCAGATGCTGGTAGACAATGCGTGCAGGTTGATCCACGCAACACAAGCAAAATGTGCTCGCGTTGCCGTATGTTGGTTCCCAAAGCATTGTCTGATCGTATCCATGATTGTCCGCATTGCGGTCTTGTTCTTGATCGTGACCATAATGCTGCTATCAACATTCTCGCCTTGGGATTGCAAGGCGTCAACGCTGGCTTGCCAGATGAAGTTGTAGAAGCCCAAGCGCTTTAGCCTTGGGAGCAGTCACTAGGCGTATTACGCATTGTATAAAGCCGGCTTTTCTCAGCGGAAGATGGCAGAAAATAAAGCAATTTGTGATATACGGCCAGATTTATGGTAAAACGCAGGCGTTATCGCGTATCCGTAAGGAAAGTTAGTACCAGAGAACTAGAGATTTCATCGCCATCCCCTGCTATACTGAGACTTGTCACAACCCGTTGGCACAAGTGAGCAGAGAGGCAGAGAGATGGAAAACCGCAGTAAAGAAACTAGTAGTAACGACTTCGTTTATTTTCTTGTATCGCTTTGTCTATTTATTATTATGGCATTATTGACTACCGATACGAACGTATATTCCAATCGATAACGATCATCCTGCGGTTTGTAATTCCTCTCGTGGCTACGGTCAACTGGGGGAATTTTTTATTGGCGCGTGATCACGAAATAGAGCAGTCCAATATGCAGCAGTGTGCTGATCCAGAGCCACCCCTTGATCATTGCATGTTTGGTTTTGTGGCGAAACCAACCCATGCCCACCCACGCGCCACCCACAAGCGCTAACAAGTTGAGCGTCATCTCCGAAACGCGCCACTGGCTGCGTTGCGCACGAAATTTGTCAAACCCATAGACCAAGCAGGCGACCACACTCCACGCCAACAACCAGGCCGCGTAAAGCGCCAAGCTGATCCCACTAAAGATCCCAAAACCCAACACAACCAATAGGATAAGTAAGAGTACGTTGATAATAGATGGCATAGGCGCATTATACCATACGTCCTTTGCTGGAAGTCTTACCTTTATTCACATTTGTTTGTCCCAGTGATGGCTAGCGTGCCGGGGACGGCCCCATAAACACGGCGTAACGCCGCCATCCCATTGGGGCGTCCCCGACATGGCTTCCCTACTGCCAAATCAAGATTTATCATAACCACAAATTTGTTGTACTGCCGCAGTTATCAGTGGTATCAACGTTGTATTGCCCTTTTTCTGCTACCTTCACTGAATGATCCGGCCGGCGGCGTACGCCCAGGCTCTGGTAGATCAACCACTCCAGCGTCGGCCAGAAATGGATCATCTCTAGCATTGGGTTGAGATAATCGGTGACAACACAGTAGTAGGTATCCTTCGTTCCCCGATGGTGATTGCCATGCTGTACGGGCGACTGGAGTAGCCCAATGCGTTGCAAGAAGGTGATGACCACTCCATTCTCTGTCTTGGTGCGATGTGCCCATTTGTGGATCTCGTTCGCATTGACGCCAATCACGACGACCAACACAGTCATCCAGCTAAGGAAGCCGCCCCAGTAGGCCACTGTCAACACCCCGGCCCCAATCGCGAGCAGCACGCGCGCGCTGTAGAGCCATGAATAGCGCGTGAAATAGCGCGGGTCGTGATGATGGAGGATATTCGGCTTGGTGATCAGCGCGCCTGTGATCGGCCAATCTTCGTTGCCATAGGCGTCCTCTAGCCAGTGGAGTAAGCCCGAAAGGAAGTCGGTGATAAAGATGCAAGCAATGATTTTAAGACTATATTCGACTAGTACAGTTGGGCGTAGATACCACGGCAGTTACTAAGGCACGTTACTCGTGTACATCATGGTAAAAATAGGGTACCTTATTTACGCCGGGATCTACTAGGATCACGGTCTGCCTCCTGGTAGATCATCAATGTAGATTGCCAATGCCAGGGTGAGTTGGCTTGAGCCGGTTGGGCGAAGTTGACGCGCCATTTATTTTCTCCTGATCCATGCAGTATTCGTTGGAGACATAAGGTCATTTCAAAGAAATAAGTATGCAGTAGGGGCGGCTGCAAGCCGCCCCTACTGCATACTTATTTCGTGACTATTCAGGCTAGGCAGAAGAGGGAAGGGGGATGAAGGGCTGACCATGGATAGCCTCAAGCAGAGCAGCAATGACATTGCCGCCATGTTTACGAACGGTAGAGATGTAGCT
>DAOTTR010000518.1:0-2810 GCA_034437715.1 Caldilineaceae bacterium | reverse complement strand
CGTATCTATGGTCTGGCTGCCGAGCCAACGGTGCAAGCCAGCGTGCAAGCCGGGGCCGATCTGGTCACCTTTAGTGGCGATAAATTGTTGGGTGGTCCTCAGGCTGGCCTGATTGTGGGACGCAAAGCATTGATTGCTACCTTGCGCCAGCACCCAATGGCACGCGCCCTGCGCGTGGACAAGCTGACCTTTGCCGCGCTCGATGCTACACTGCGCAGCTACCAACATGGCCGCGCTAGCGCAGAATTGCCGGTGTGGCAGATGATCAGCGCGTCGGTGGCAACATTGACGGCGCGCGTGCAACACTGGCAAACGCAGTTACAGGCTGCGCAGATCACCAGCGAACGCATCGCCGGGGAAAGTGCGGTTGGCGGGGGCAGCTTGCCGGGTGAGGTATTGCCCACGGTGCTCCTAGCGATCAAGCAGCGCGCGCCGGATGCCGCCGCGGCCCGCTTGCGCCAGCAGACGCCGCCGATTGTCTGCCGCATTCAACACAACCATCTGTTGTTTGATCCGCGCACTGTATTGCCCGCGCAAGAGCCGGATCTATTGCGGGCGCTACTTGCCGTTATAGAGCGTTAGGGTCTGGTAGACCCTAACGCTCTGCGACGAAACTAACTAATTGGGCAAACTTTTATATTTTTTCTCACTTCTATGCCTATCAACCCTGCTCTGACCGACCAATCGACCCAAATGCCATTGATCTTTCTCAAACTGGGTGGCTCCCTGATCACCGATAAACGGCAAGTGGAAACGGTGCGCGCCGATGTCTTGACACGCGTCGCGACCGAGTTGGCCGCCGTCTGCCATGCCAACCCTGCCCTGCACCTGATCATCGCCCATGGCTCGGGCAGCTTTGGGCATGTCCATGCCAAACACTATGGCACACGTGCCGGCGTGCATACAGCGGCAGAATGGATGGGCTTTGCATTGACCGCTGATGCCGCGGCGCGCCTCAACCGCCAGGTGATCAGCGCGCTTTTGCAGGCCGGCGTGCCGGCTTGGAGTCTCCAGCCAGGCGCGCTACTGCGCTGTGTCGATGGCCGAATTGCGCGCGGTATGATCGACAATATTCAGCAGGCGCTAGCCTGTGGTGTCGTGCCCGTCGTCTTTGGCGACGTGGCGTTGGATGATGTGCGCGGCGGCACAATTGCCAGCACCGAAGAAATTTTTGAATGGCTGGCCGTGCAACTACGCCCACAGCGCATTGTCTTGGCCGGGGAAGTGGATGGTATCTATACGGCTGACCCACAACTTGACGCCACTGCCCAACGCATTCCAACAATTACCCCACGCACGCTCCATGAGTTGCAGGCGGTGGTGGGCGACAGTCATGGGGTGGATGTCACTGGTGGTATGGCAGCCAAGGTGGCCCAATCTCTCCGGATGATTCAACAGATCCCCAACTTGGATATTATTCTCTGTAGCGGCTTGATCCCTGGCAATCTACAACGGGCCGTGCTAGAGGTAGCAACCCCCGTGGGCACGCGCCTCTCCGGAGAATGATTACAGCTTTTACGCTGGACATAGCGCAGATTAGAGGGTAGGCAAGTTCAAAAATAAGGGCATCCCTCAAGACCATAGGGCCCCGTGGGCAACCAACACGGATCACTTTCTCCGCAAATCTAGGGACGCCGCCGTGAAAACCCGATCATTTGCAAGTTAAAGTTGAATGCGAGTATAATGCAGCGCGTGCCGGTGAACTTGTGATGCGCGCGGCATCGCGCTTGAAGCGTAATTTCGGCAAGAGAGCTAGCGGTCAGCCGAGCACTGTTCACCGCTCTGAAAGGCAAAAACTTAACCATGGATCTTTTGATTACGATTGTATCGTTTGTCATCGTATTAGGTGTGCTGGTCTTCATTCACGAATTGGGCCACTATTGGGTCGCACGCCGCAATGGCATTGTGGTCGAAGAATTCGGCATGGGCTATCCCCCGCGCATTCTCAAACTTTTCACCTATGATGGTACTGATTTTACAATTAACCTGATCCCCTTTGGCGGCTTTGCGCGCATGAAGGGGGAAGATGGCGCAGATATGGTAACGGGTTCATTTAACGCGGCCAGTCGCTGGGCGCGCGCAAGCACCCTCATCGCCGGCCCCTTTATGAATGCCGTCCTGGCAATCATTCTGTTCGGGGCGAGCTTTATGGCGGGCTTTCCAGCCGCAGTGGCCTATCCCCAGCTCACAACAGTTGCGCCAGGGTCACCGGCCATGCAACTGGGCCTGCAACCGGGCGATATCCTCTTGCGCGCTGCCGAGCGCCCCACCTATGTAAGCACAGACCCAGCCTTGCGCTATGAAGTCTGGACAGCAACAGATGCCAACGCGGCCACGTCGTTGGCGGTCAGCCGCCAGGGTGCATTGCTTGACCTGCCGGTTGCCAATCAGGCAGTGATCAGTGAGTTGCTGAAAACAATTGCCTACGTACCTGTCCTCGACACAGAAATCATTGGCATTGCCCCAGGCAGTCCGGCTGATACCCAGGGTATTCAAGTAAAAGATATTGTGTATCAAGTGGGCGATACGGTCGTGGCCTTTGATGGCAATCCGCTCAACGAGGCCGTCAAGCAAAATTTGGGCCGCGCGGTGCCCGTAACACTGCTGCGCAATGGTGACTGGGTGACGGTCAATGTGACGCCGCGTGTGGATCCACCAGATGGACAAGGCGCGCTGGGCATTCAAATTACCGCAACGAGCCAACTCGCGACCTTACCTTTCCTCGAATCGATGTGGGAAGGGGTGAAGTCAACTGCTCAATATGTAACGCTGGTGCTCCAATTACCCTTCATGCTCTTTTCTGGCGAGAT
>DAOTTR010000517.1:0-2860 GCA_034437715.1 Caldilineaceae bacterium | reverse complement strand
GCTTCGGCGACACGCCGCAGATGGGCCAGCAGATTGCGACTCAAGATCACATCAAAGGTATCCGTAAAATCGACAAGACCCGGTGTATGAATAGGTTGCCGATCCGACGCCGTAAAGCCTGTGCGCAGTCGTTGGATATGGCGCATTGCCGCAAGTTTGCCCGCTTGCACTACATGATTGAACGCCACATCGGGCGTCCACAAGCGCCCTGTTTTTAACGCGGTAGTCCAGGCTTTTTCGCTCAATTCAAATTCGCGATCGGCATCGCGCAGCGCCAGAAAGCCGTTCCAGGCGATCTGTTCTCCCACATCGCTCACGGTGAGCACCAGCGGCACTTCGATCATGCCGTTGACCAAGACATGGTAGACCAGATGGGCATGTTGGTCCGAGGTAAGATCAATCGAATCTGGCCGTGCCTGTGGATTGCCAAAGATGCAAGTCAAATCTGCGTTGCTTTGCTGATAAATGCCGCGCGTGGGCCCAGGATTGCGTTGGGCGACTAGCAAGCCATCGACCATGCGTTGGGTCAGCGGTTCGCCCCAATCGATCGAAATATCCAACCGCAACAAGCGATCCCCTTCGGCCTGACAATCAAGCAGCCAAATGATACTGCGATCCGTGTCACTCTGGCGCGGCGCAACCACACACTTGCTGACGATCACCCCCTCGGTGCCCAAGATCAATTCTTGGTGGCCAGGGAAGAAGCGCGTCACCATGGGCACGAGTGGCTCTTCGCGTGGGGCGCTGATGCGTAGCGTGATCTGTTTGGCGTATTGTTCACCCGCCCAGGGCCAGACTAGATTTGTCAGATCGGTATTGGCGTCAACATCAAAATAGAGTTCTTGATTGGCCAGACGATAGGAACTGTCTGGTGCAATTTCCTTCCAATCAATACTTTGCGGTTGATCCAAAATTGGGTTAAGTGAAGTCATAGAATAATCGCCTTTAGAACCAAATCAATCACCACATATAGTGAAGAATGCTCGTTCCACGCTCTGCGTGGAATGCGAGATGAGGTGCTCCGCGCCTTGGACGCAGAGCGTCCATAATAGGGTTCCCACGCAGAGAGCGTGCGGAACCAGTGAAGTAGAACTAGGCTGTCTGCACCCCAGCCATTAACAGGCCCAGGCCTTCGCGCGTTGCTTCGGCGCGCGGCACAATGCCAATCACTTCGCCTTTGTACAAGACGACAATGCGATCCGCCAGCGCGAGGATTTCATCCAACTCGGAACTGACGACCAACACCGCCACGCCATGATCGCGCTTGTCCACAATTTGTTGGTGAATAAACTCAATCGAGCCAACATCAATTCCGCGCGTCGGTTGTGCGGCAATCAGCAGTTTGATCGGTCGGCTGAACTCGCGCGCCACCACCATTTTTTGTTGGTTGCCGCCGGAAAGGCTGTCGCCAGCATTGTCAACGCTAGGCGTGCGCACATCAAACAGCTTCACCAACGCCTGGGCATGTTCCTGAATGGCGCGCTTGTTGACCGTCCAGTTGCGCACATAGGGCGGCTGATAATAACTGTTGAGCACCAAATTATCGGCAATGCTATAACTATCTATCATGCCATAGGTGTGGCGATCTTCGGGCACATGACAAATTTCGCCCGTTTCGGTAATATGCCGCGGGCTGGCATTGGTTAGATTCTGCCCATTGATCACGATCTGGCCGCTATCCACCTTGCGCAAGCCGGTAATGGCTTCGACCAGCTCAGTCTGGCCGTTGCCTTGCACACCGGCGACACCCACAATTTCACCCGCATGTACTTGAAAAGAAACGCTGCGCAGGGCCTGATTGCCCAGATCATCATGTGCCGACAGCTGCTGGAGATCGAGAACCACATCGCGCGGTTGGGACGCTTGCTTGGTTACCGTTAAAATCACCTCGCGCCCGACCATCATGGCGGCCAGCGTGCGTTCACTGGCCGTGGCCGGATTGGCTTCACCCGCCAAACGACCTTGGCGCAGAACAACAATCCGATCGGCCACGCGCAACACTTCTTTCAGCTTATGGGTAATAAAAATAATCGATGTACCTTGTTGCTTCAGGCGCGCCATCACCTCGAACAAGCCTTCAATCTCTTGCGGCGTGAGCACGGCGGTCGGTTCATCCAGAATTAAAATATTGGCATTGCGATAGAGCGCCTTGACAATCTCCACGCGCTGGCGCACGCCCACCGGCAGATCCTCGATCATGGCATAGGGATCAATCTCCAAATGATAGCGTTGCGACAATTCACGGATACGCGCGGCGACGGTACGCGTGTCGAGAAAGCCATTTTTGACACTTTCGCTGCCCAACATAATGTTTTCGGCCACGGTCATCACCGGCACCAACTGAAAGTGCTGATGTACCATGCCAATGCCCAGTGCAATGGCATCGTTCGGGTTGCGCATCACCGCTGGCTTGCCCTCCACCCAAATTTCACCAGCCGTGGGTTGGTAGAGGCCATAGATAATATTCATCAGCGTCGATTTGCCCGCACCATTCTCGCCCAATAGCGCGAGAATTTCGCCGTCATACAGCTTCAGGTTGATCTCTTGATTGGCAATCACACCCGGAAAGTGTTTGGAAATATTGCGGATTTCTAGGACTGGCATAGTTGTCATTTCAATGCGCCTCTGTCTCATACACTTTGCCTTCGGCGGCGGGTGGGCGTACGCGACCGACAAAGCCGGAAACCGCGATGATCGTCACCACATAGGGCAACATACTCACAAACTGGCGGGGCACCGTGGTGAAACCGGCCAACAATAGTTCATTTTGCAACGCTTGCGTATAGCCAAACAGTAAGGAAGCGCCCAGTGCCCCAAAGGGATTCCAATTCCCGAAGATCATGGCGGCCAGGGCAATAAA
>DAOTTR010000516.1:0-5510 GCA_034437715.1 Caldilineaceae bacterium | reverse complement strand
TATCTACGCCCAACTGTACTAGTAGATCCCGGCGTAAATAAGGTACCCTATTTTTACCATGATGTACACGAGTAACGTGCCTGATTAACTGCCGTGGTATCTACGCCCAACTGTACTAGCTATGGCCACCGACGCCGACGCGGAATTAGCGCGCTACACTGATGCCTACGTCGAGCGGAATCTGAGCGGCGTAGTGCCGTTCCCCAGTTGCGGGTTGGCGGTGCTGGCGATCCTCGACACAGCGGATTGGCTGAGTGATTTTGTACGCTTGGCTTTTGTACAGGCGGTTGCCAGACGGCTACTAGACTGGATCGATGATGAAGAAGCAGGGGGAATTCCCTTTGGCTTTTCCGCTGATGACGATGATTTTGATGATGTTGCGGGGGGTATGGCGGCGATCGTGTATCCGTTGGGGAGCGAAGGGCTGATTGTGCAGGAGATCGATCATGAGCATCAAAGTTATGAGCTGGTATTGGGAGCATTCGACGCAGGACGGCCATAAACTGCTGGCGTTGCTGGCCCTGAGTGACTGGTCGAAAGATGAAGGAGAATGCTATCCAGGGATTGATACCTTTGCGGCGCGCATTCGGCGTGACCGGCGCAACGCGCAGCGGGTGATTGCGGATCTGGAGGCTGCGGGGGAGTTGGTGGTCTATCCGGGCATGGGCAAGGGGCCCGAGGGCCGTCGCTCCTCGCTCTATTATTTGGTGCGGTTCCGCGATGCGCACAAACTGCTCATGCCGCCGATGGCGATTGAGGCCGCGCAGCACTATCGGCAAAGCGACCGTAGCAATGGGGCAAAGGCTCTAGCCGTAAGAAAAACGCAAGTAGAGACGCAATATCTTGCGTCTCTACTGCGCACGGGTGACACCGGTGTCACCCAGATCCGTCATTTAGATCCGTCAGTAGGAACCGTCAGGGTAGAACCACCACCACCATGCTTGGCACGCGCGCACTGTCGTGACGATCCCGCCTGTGGCGGGATGGGTGGTGGTGGTGGATTTTCCGTACTGGCGCTGGCACTCATGCAAGTGCATTTCCCGACCTGGAACAACGCAGTGGGCTATGTGCGGGGATTGACCGACGAACAGTGCTGGGCGCTTTGCACGTGGCTATGGGTGGCGCAACTGCTGGGGTGGGAGCAGACGCTGGCGGATTATACCACCGACCACGGCTGCGACATGGCGGCCTATCAAGATTACCTGGAGAGCAAACGCGACATCGAAGCAACCTATGCAGGGCTATTCGCGGGCATCAACAATCGGATCGGGCTGATCCGCAAGCAGGTGTCGAGTAACTATGCGGCACCGCTGGCGGCGATTGACCGAGAGGCGCTACGCGAGGAGGTAGACCATGCCACGGCATCGAATTGTGACGGCACAAAGCACCCAGGACGCGTTGCAGGTGTTGGGGATTGAGTTGTTGGAGTGGCAACGGGTGTTATTTGCCATGGGGGACCGGCGGTACCCGGGGCTGGGGGTGTGCCCGCCGCTGTATGTTTATGACCAGGAGCGACCCCGCGCCGAGCCTTCGGGTGGCTGGCCGAGCCATGGCACATTGTTGCGGGTGGCGGGCTTGCCGAAAAATGCGGCGGGGTGGTGGTAGAGACGCAAGATTTTGCGTCTGTACCGACGCAACGCAAGGTGCCGACGCCCACACAAGCAGCCAACTTGACTTGATCTGCTGTGGCTGCAGGTCTACGGTCCCCAGCTGGGCGAGTGGCAAACGGTAGTAGAGGCATGGCGCGTGGCAGAGGCGGAGCGGCTAAGACCTACCGCGTAGGCTACACCGGAGTCTGTGCCGTGGGGTACCCTGGGGCTTGCACCGGAGACTATGCTGTATGTTGTGCCAGGGTGCCCCGTACCGGACAAGAAGACAGGGTTTCATAACGTGGGCGGTGCGGCGTCCATAGTGGTGAGAAGTAAGGTTAGAAAATTTCTTACGCCACCTTCACCTTATTCAGTTCCGCGCCGCGCCTGCCAAGCGGGTAGGACCCGATCCAGTAAGTGTCTGTCCAAGAATAACATGGATGATTTTAGACAGATTTACTTGGCTAACATCACGTAAATTCACTATTTTATTTCTGGACAGACCCTAAGTGATAGTAAGTTTTGCTGTGGTTGTGCTCTTTGAGGTGACATAGTTCATGCACGATCACATAGTCGATGAACGCCTTGGGCACCTGGATGAGTTTAAGGTTGAGGGTAATCACGCCGGTGCTGGTGCAGCTGCCCCAGCGTTTTTGCATGGTGCGGATGCGTAGTTCTGGGGTAGTGGTGATGCCAACGACCACCAGCTTCCTCAACGACGCTACCCCCTTCCAGGAAGCTACTCTTGCTTCCGGGAAGAGCGACGACGACGCTACCCCCTTGCGGGAAGGTGATCTGCCGCTTAGCTGACCTTTACGCGGATTTTGCCGGTTAATAACTGCTGCATGAGACCCTGTTTTTGGCGACGAAGGGCGGCGAGTTTTTGTTGTAGGAGGTCGATTTCGTCGTCGCAGGCATAGAGCAAATCTGCAATTCCACATTGTTCTTCAAGGGATGGTAATGGAATTTCAAGTTGCAAAAAATCTTGTGGATTGAGCCGTGCGCGCCCAGTAGTACCCCGACAAAGGGCTGTTACATCATGTTGAAATCTAGGCAGGCGGAATACATATTCAAAATAACGCGGATCTAACTTGTCAGCTATTGCCCTAAACTGAGGATATTCATTTGTACTATATACGTTATGATGGGCTTGTTTTGCGATAGCAAATGCACCTTTTGTTGTCCACATCTTGTTATAAAGGATGTCTCCTTCCCAGATATGGTTAAGTGTCGACATCTGTATACTGCTGCCGATTATAGTGTTATGGATGTGCGCCCCTTCTCCATACCAGCGCACGCCGAGTAGTTTATATTCTTTTTCTGGATCGATCTGTACTGTCCGGGATACTGGTTTCATTATTGCACCAAGTTTTACGACCTTCCAGTCTTCTGGGATAAGGCCGAAATTCGACTGCTGATACTTAGGACTAGAAATGAACCCCGGAAACCGCACTTTGCCTGTCAACAGCCGTTGCATGAGTGCCTGTTTGCGCTGTTGTTTGGCCGCGATGAGTTGCGCGGTGAGGTCGATGGCTTCGTCCCAGGTGCTGAGGATCGCGGCGATCTTCTGCTGTTCGGGGAGCGGTGGTAACTCTACTTTTATACGATGTAGATCATTTCGATTTACACCTGGAACACTTATCTTGTCGCTATACTGAGCAAAGTTTAGAATTTGAAGGAGGTAATAGATAAAATGTGGATAATTACCCTTGAAATCCTGTATGTAAGAGCTGTGTTTAACGGCCAAAAATCTTCTGTTATATAGAAAAAATTGCCTATGCTGCCGTAACGCCCCGTTACTACGCCAGGCGCTTTTACCATCGCTGAATCATGATACCCGGATATACCTGATGATGAAACAATCGGTACTTTGCCAGATTGGTTTCGTTCCCTAGCTGGTAAATCATAGCCTCTTTTCAGCGTAACAACTTCTCCAAGTAGCAATTCTCTCCATTCACTAAACATATAATTCTAAGTCCCGTAAATATGATTCAATCCGCTTTTCTACGTTGTCAATTCGCTGATTAAGATCCATAATCTCTTCTTGTACCACTTGAATGTCGATATCTCCCTCATCTTCAAATATCTCTACATATCTCGGAATATTGAGATTGAAGTCATTTGCCACAATCTCACCCCTGATGACCACTTTGGCATACTTCTCAACATCTCTTCGTGCTCGATGGACAGTCACCACCTTCTCAACATCCTGCTCGCGCAGCTTGTTCTGATTTGTGCCTTGGGCAAATTCCTGGCTGGCGTCAATAAAGATCACCGTGTCATCAGGTTTGTTGCGCTTGAAGAGCAGAATGGCGGCGGGAATGCCGGTGCCATAGAAAAGGTTAGATGGCAGGCCGATCACGGCGTCGAGCAGATTTTCTTCGATCAGCTTCTGGCGAATTGCGCCTTCAGCTCCGCCGCGGAAGAGTACGCCATGGGGGCACAATCACGCCCATGCGGCCTTGGGTGGTGTCCATGGTTTCGATCATGTGGGAATAAAGGCATAGTCGCCCTTGCTCTTGAGCGGCACGCCGCGCCAGAAGCGTTGGAAGCGGTCGTTGGCAGCATCCTCGGCGCCCCACTTGTCGAGGGAAAAGGGGGGATTGGCCACATTGACATCAAAGATCTTGAGGTGGTCGCCTTCAATTAGTAAAGGATTGCCGAGTGTGTCACCCCACTTGATGTCGGCCCCACTCACATCATGCAGAAACATGTTCATCATGGCGAGCGCCCAGGTGGAGCCGTTGCTCTCTTGGCCATAGAGCGAAAAGTCATGGCTACCCGCTTGCTTGGCACACTTGATGAGCAGCGAGCCGGAACCACAGGTCCAATCACAGATGCGGTCGCCGGGCTTGGGGGCGACCAGCTTGGCCAGCAGCGTGGAGACTTCGGGTGGCGTGTAAAACTCGCCGGCCTTCTTGCCGGCGCCAGCGGCAAAGCGACTGATGAGATATTCGTAGGCGTCGCCAATCACATCCTGGTTGCCAATGCGACTGAGCCGCATGTTCAGGCGCGGGTCGTTGAAGTCGTCGAGCAGGTGCTTCAAGCGCGTGTTGCGTTCCTTGGGGCGGCCCAGGGCTGATTCGGAGTTGAAGTCGATATTGCGAAAGACGCCTTGCAGCTTTTCGCGGTTGGCGTCTTCGATCTGCTCCAGCGCGATGTTGATCACTTCGCCCAGGTTGTCGGCGTTGCGCTGGGCATAGAGCGCCGGGAAGGTGGCATTGGGGGGCAGGCGAAACTTTTCACGGCTCAACCGGCGTTGGATGCGCTCTGGGTCACCGGAAAATTCTTGGGTATACTGCTCCACCTTCTCCTGCCACACGTCGGAAATGTACTTAACGAAGAGCATGACCAAGATGTAGTTTTTATATTCACTGGGATCGACTGTGCCGCGGAAGGTGTCGCAGGCTTTCCAGAGGATGGCGTTAATTTCACTTTGGGATAGGGTGTTTGTCATAGGGATACGCAAGGTTGGTGTTGATAGATGGGATGAGGAAACGTCAGAGTTGGGCCTGTCTTTTTGTTGGATCGAATGGTGCCTTGAGATCTACAAGTCATCGCCACGTTATTGCTGGGCGATTTCATCTTTCAGGGAGCTGGTCAGACAGTCGAGCTGGTCGGTTATGCGCTTCCTGGAAGATTGTTCGTTTACTTTTGGACGATTACCAAGTATATCCCACTTGCGCCAGATATAGCATATTCCGCATTACAATGGACTTACAATTTCAACTACTGTTGGGGAAACTCGTTCCATGCCCTTGCACCGGAGCAGAGCCGCGCTACAATCTTCCAGGAAACTGGGGCCCACATTCCGCAGCTAAAATTCGACCAAATAACAGTTTAGGACGTGCGGTCCAAGCAGGCGGATAATCTTGAGTCTCACGGGGGTGAGGTTGAGGATTTGCTGCGCCACGAGTTGGC
>DAOTTR010000515.1:0-8078 GCA_034437715.1 Caldilineaceae bacterium | reverse complement strand
TCGGGTGAGGGCAGCAGCAGAAAAACATGCGGGTAAGGCTGTAGCGCCTGTCGAATCCGGGCACACAGCTCCCGACTTTCGTAGACGCCTACGCCTGCCCCAAAATCAAAGACACAGTTTTTATACTCGGCCAGCACCCGCTCGACCGAGTAGACATCAAACAACTGCCAGTAGAGCACCAGGGCCAAAAAGCCACCGCACGCGCGGAAGGTGCGCGCCAATGTTTCGTCATAGCCGATTTCTTGGTAATAGGGCAGGCGCAGTTCATCGAGAGAGACCTGCGGTACGTTTAACTTGCCGGCGAGCAATTTCCCCACCGTGCTTTTGCCCGTGCGTACCGGGCCGATCAAGATGATGTCTGATGGCATGAGTTATGCTCCGCGTAAAATCTATATGCTGCGCAATTCAACCGCAGCATAACATTTATCTAACCCATCACGGCCTTCATCCACGTAAGTCGTAATATGTAAAATCAAGATTTAGGTTCTAGACTCATTGCACGTACCAGCAGCCGCTCTGAGAAACCGGATATAACAGCAATTGCTAACAACAACTCGTAGCTGAATGTGGAATAATTAAGCAGACCAGAGACGAGAAAGAGTGAGATCACGACCGCACTCAACGCGGCCAAAAACAGCCTGGCAAAGGTAACCGTCGAAGTAGACAGTTCTTCTGGGATGCGCGACTTGCTTAAATCTTGTTGCATTGCCGCGGTCAAACTACTAATTACAGCCCCCATCATGCCAGCGAAAATTAAGCTTAGCCAGAACATCCATGGTGGCAACCTGTCGCCTCCATAAAGTGGCGTTACAACAGAGACTGGTGTCGAGGAGTCCGGCGTCGTTGCCGATAGTGCGGTCGAGTTAACCATCGTCGATGTGATTGGTGACGTATCTGTTATTGAACTTGCTACAGAAACGACTGACGGCAAGGGTGCTGTCCCAGTTATTGAATCGGCCGTTTGCGTAGTAGTCCCAACTTCTCCACTTGATGGACTAACGATAGAAACCGGCGGGGAGAGCACAACCCAGGCGACCAGAATAATAAAGCTTGTCCAAGCGAGAAATTGCAACCGTTCTTTAACAATCGCAAGTTTATAGTAGGTATTATCCGTCTGTTCATCTAAGAGTCGCTGTGCTTTTACAACCGACTCAGCCGCAAACGAATCTTTTACTGTCTTACCGTCATCTGCGGAAAGTAGGCTGATAATGCTCTTTCTGCGCCAAGCAGATAGCTTCTTTTGCTCATCCCTGGCCTCTAGCAAGATAGCGGTAGCGTCACTATGTAGATCAGTTGCGCTATAGAGGCGGGCTTGAGCAGCAGCTTTAAACAGACGCCATCCCAATTCAGCATCATGGTTCGCTAACGCCTCACCCGCTTTGCCAAGATACTGTTTCGATAGTTCCTGCCAGCACGTATCTTGGCCTGCCGTCTGTGCATCAGTTTCGGTCTGCAAAATACATAGCACAGCTTCAAGCCGGCGATATGACACCGAGTGCGCACGCTTGTGCCACCACGCTTGCAGCATTGCCGACCAACTTGACTTTTGTGTCGTAGAATCTTGGAGGCTCATTCGCATAATTTCACCCGTTATGTGTTTTCTGCTTGTACATGCCGAACTTTACAGAGTTTAGACAATTGATGAATCATCAGAAGTTCGACTCTTGGCAGGAGCCGAACTTCTGAGCGCTGCGTAAGTTGTGTATTATTTGACCACAATGCCAAAGGAACCAGTGGCATCATCACGACAGTGCTGTACCCGTGCTTCGTAAACACCAGGCGTTAAGTTGATCATGATGCGAGGATTCCATGCTTCGCCGCTATCGTCATCAGTTGCCAGCGCATCAGCACCATTCTCGGCCTTATGCAAAGCCATCGACAGATCAGTGATGCCAGTTGTTTCGAAGATGTAAGCGCCTTCAACATTAGCGTTGAAACGGAAGATTTTGACTTTGCCTGGTGCATCAATAGCCGACTGGTGCGGGATGCCTAGTATCAATTCCGTGACACCATTCACGGCGCTTTCGGGTGTTGATCCGTTCTTAGGATACATTGTGGCAATAAATTCTTTATCCAGCGCAGAAAGCTGCGAATTCCAGCCAACTTCCCAGTTGCCCAACGTCAGTTTGTTGTCGATGGCATATAACATGATGGAAGTAGGATCAAATGTGGAGTAATTTAACTGGTTATGAGAATACTTGTGAAACAAGTTTATATCCACTTGTTCTCGAGACCAATTGTTAGGTGGCTGTTCATACGCAGCGTAGACTGCCTCTTTATCCCAAGGAATGCCCGCATCAGGATGTTGATGTTCATGAATCGCACCAAGAGCGTGGCCGAACTCATGTAACACCACCCGAGCATAGGCGTCATCGCTACTCGTCGCTGTCAGCCAACCAAAATTCATCGTTGGTTCTGTGGTTGGAATCAGCAGGGCATCAGTTCCCAGGTATGACCATGATCTACCATTGAATTCCAAGCCAATACGGAGATCTGCGGACTGATGATTATTAGGGAGAAAATCGAAATGGATATTGGCATACGCTTCCCACTGTCGCGCCAATGCGATGATCCGCCGCTGCACAGGTAAGTTTTCGTCTAGAAAAGTGACACGGAGTACATGTCCATTGGGCCATTGCTTTTGTGTCATTAGCGCCATATATACCATCACCAGGCTGCCCCGCTGGTTCTTGGATGTTACTTGCATGCGCGCGATCGGATCCATTTGGTCAAGGATTCGTCCCTGAATTTGTTTGAATGTCTCAGGCATAGCTATTGCCATCATATCCTGGCTTACATCCGCTGGTAACGACGGTAATTGCTGCATGTCCATGGTCGCCACTCGCTGTTGCAACATTTGCGTAGTTTTCACACTACTGAGATTTTCCAAATCAGGGGCATTCTGCGGGTTTACTTGCTGTGCCACCTGCATGGCTTGAAACTGATCTACAGGTCGATCAATACACATTTTCATTATAAATTTCTCCTTTGGTCTGTCGTCGATTCTAACGACAGACCACGTAGCTCTTATCTGTTGGGAGGGAACAATGATATCGTAAATTCGATGTCACCCAAGACAGTACTTGTCTTATAGTGAATGTTAGGGATGGAATAGTCTTTATGCATAGCCATCATCAATACGCCGGCAATCGTCGCAAACCCAGCGATAACGACCAACCCAGCCAAGACCGCCAGCGTAATCGTCACGGTGGCAACCTCTGCCACAGGAACAGCAGGAACTTCGCCATCGTGCTGTTGCTCGACCTCCATCACATTATCGATGGTATCCGGTTCATAAAACAGGTTAGCAGGGACATATACATCATTGGGCGACAGCAGAAGGAGTTGGCGGTACAGGTCGCGAGCTTGAATGCCACGTACAACCAGGCGAACCGCCAGATTTTGGGCAATGGCATCCTTTACCCGGTTTAGCCAGTCGCTGGAGTCGACTACAATCTCAATAGGGCCTGGTTTGCCGGTATAGGCGCGTACCCGGTAAGTGACCTTGTTGAAAGGTGCATAATACCATTTGACGCGTAACTGCTGCTGGCCAGTTGTGCCTGGTCGTGGTGCAGACACAACCTCACACCCCGTTACACCTGGCAGCGTGAGCAGTTCCACGCTGTACCGTGTGAAAGGATCGCCATTGGGTGGCACTAGAAAGGAGAGATTTTCAGTGCCGCTACCGGCCTGCGGATTCCAGTCATTGCTGTTCGAGTGACTTCTCACCTGTTTGTAAATCAATTTTTCCGTCATTGTATACTCCTTGTGTACTAAATTCACATGGGTGTGTTATCCGTCAGGTCTGATTTTTCTATTCCATTTGTTCCTGACTTGGCATCATTCTACCCCGGCGTTGGGGACCAAGACTGCCAAGTAATAGTCATTTTCTGCCAACTTTCAGGGGAAATAGAGGAAAACTACGCATGTAAGAGAAATAGGATAGAAAAATAAAAACCGCCGCAGATCAGGTTGATCTACAGCGGCAAAGAGATTCGACCAGTTGATACGAACGCTATTAATCTTTTCGTGAGGCATTCACTGCTGGGGGCTTAGAATCGGTAGGATCGATTAAGACGCCATCAATAGTGCCACGAAAGATCTTCTCGGTCTTTGGATCATATCCAATATAGAGTGTAGCTTTTCCAGTCCAAAAGTTAAGTGAATCTATAAATAGAGCATCACCCTGAGGGATAACACATTGTGTAATCTCTGCGTCTCCGTCACTCTGATATACATACTGAAGTTGGTTGTCTCGAAAGTCATACCACCAAAATTGCGGCTGACCATTGGGAATTTGAAGTGTGATGGCTGGGATATTAGAATTATTCTCAGCACCTTGACACTCATTGACTGGAAATGTAATAAAATTTGGTTTAGTACTCATAACAGATAATACGAGTGGATCTGGTTTCGAGTTGTCCGCTTCATAGTACATGATCGTTTCTGTTACAGCCTCTGTTACGACAGTAGAGGTTAAATGTGCAACCATCGTAAAACTTTCATAGGAATGCACCGGTGGTTTGTTAGGATTCTCATCGTAAAAACTTATTAAGTCCGCAGCCAATGTTGTATGCTCTGCATTTGCATCAAGCGCAGTAAGATTTTCTGTTATGCTATGTACCCAGTTGCTCAGGTTTATCTCACAACCCACATAGCGGCCTCCATTAAAAATGTTTTCATCTTCAAGTAGATCCGTTACTGTAATTCCTTGACTGTCAAAGATACGACAAGTGTCAATGAGAAAGCCACCTCGCTCGTCTGAGTTGCTACTATCTTCAGGAATACCATTATCATCAATTTTAACAAATTCACCATCGTGACGTCGGTATAGTCTGAGACATCCCAATGGATTTCTTTCTGCTGACAGTGCGTCAAATTTAACGCCAAATGTCCAGAGAATCGGTTCATCTTCAGGATAGTCCGTAAAGGCTTGGGTTAAATTTGTGTCAATAATGTTTTTACATGCTTTGGTACGATCTTCAACAGTATAAGGAGGCGGATCGGATGTTGCCCCAGCGCGTTGAATGATGAAATCTGGTGACAGGGGTTGTGGTGTAGACGTTGGGGTAGATGCCGAAGTAGGCGCCTGGGGAGCACTGGCCGGCGGCGCGCAAGCAACAGTGATAAATATCCCAATGCAACAGACCATCCATAGACATAGCCATCGTTTCATTGTCTTAAAACTCCTTTGGTGAGCATGATTAGTATGATATAATCGATTAACAAACATCGGTACTACGCTTTGATTATACATCCGGTTGTCGCCGTTGACTGCCATCTTCCCGCTATATACTGCCAACATTCACCAGCTAGCTGACAAACAACCAAGACAACTTTTCCTATGCCGAGAAAACGCAAAGCAGCGCTTGCCATTAGTGACGCCGAACTTGATCCGTTTGCCCAGCAGGTCGAACAAGCATTGGAACACTTCGCCAATGCAACCTGGCTAGGTGCCCATTCACCGCTGGCTGCTCCCTACTTCCTGGGCCAGTCACTGACGATAACGACGCACAGCGATAATGCCAGAGCGCGGGGCCAAGCCCTCCAGAAAGTACTCTTAGATGCGGCCAGTCAACTTGAACAAGAACTACAAGAGCTTCTGCGTCTTGTCTACTTCAAAAAGCAGCATCTCGACAATGTCGGCTTTGCGATGGCGCTTCATCTGTCTGAACGAACCTTTTATCGCAATCGTATCAAGGCTATCCTGGCACTGGCACACACCCTCAACCATGCCGTGTTGCCGCCATTACGTCCCGAAACGCCGATTGAACGCACCATGATTGGGCGTACCTTCGCCCTTAACCACGCCCTAGGGGCATTGCGCGTCGGACACTCGATCTACATCTCTGGCTCCAGCGGGATTGGGAAAACAACGCTTGGCACTGCTATCGTGCGACAGTGGCTCTCAACCGCGTCCGATAGCAACCACGCTGCGCAATCAGTCGATGCCAAACGTGCGTTCTGGTATACGTTACGCAACGATTTTAATGACCATATTACCAGCTTGTTATTTGCCCTTGGGTACTTTTTGCGTAGCCTAGGCGCAGGGTACACTTGGCGACAATTAGTAGCGGATCGCAATGTTACCGATCTCGATCGCACGCTGGGGTTGTTGCGTTATGATCTGAACAGCCTGCAACCGGCGCTCCCATTACTCTGTATCGACGAAGCTGACTCGCTTCAGCATGAAGCTAGCGACCATGTCCAAATTCTTCATTTACTGGAGGAGCTACGTACACTTTGTCCGCTCCTTTTGATTGGACAACGTCTGCTCGTCAGCACCGATGAGCAGATCCACTTGACAGGCATGGATCAGGATGAACTAGAAAACTTACTTACATATAAAGATGCGCCACCACTTACGCATGAATTACGCCAGCAGTTGTTAACCTACACACAGGGTAATCCGGCACTGATTCTTCTTTTTGTTTCCCTCATGCGCAATGGTGATGATGCACATGAAGCACTCAAAGCGCTCGCCAAAGCGCCCTCTGTGGAAGCATTATTCAACCGCATCTGGCGCCGATCAGGTGAAGCCGAACGCCACCTCTTATGGCAGTTAGCCGTCTTTCGTAATTCAGCGCCCAAAGATGCCTGGCAAGAGCAAAGCAGGGTTCTGGCTCATCTACATCAGCGTGAATTGGTGCAGTTTGATGGCCATGGTGGTCTACAATTGTCAGCTCATCTGCAAAGGCTAACGTATGAACGGATTCCGGCTGAACTAAAACCACTTCTTCACCTACGCGCTGCCGATATTCGCGAGGCGCGTGCCGAATACGTCGCTGCCATGTACCATGTGATCGAAGGCCGACAACTAGCACGGGCGGTCTGGCTTTGGTATGTCCATCGCGACAACGAAATTGCCCAAGGACGTGGTGCAATTGCATTGGGCCTGCTTAGGCGTATCTCGCCTGCCGATTTGCCCGAAGAGCGTGACCGCACCGCCTTACGTGTGGCGCGCGCAGAGTTATTCAACCTTGCCGGTAGACCCGAAGAAGCAGAACAAGAGTTACAGGCTTCGACAACCCCAGCCAAGAGCGTACTCCGTGCCTATGTACGCCGATATGAAGGCTATGCACTGGAGATGCAGGGACGGACAGAACAGGCGCTACAGAAGTATCGTGAGTCACTAGACACATTAAATGGTCTACCGCAATTTAACGAAGTGATGGCGCATAATCGACTCAGCTTTCTTCATCTCTATCAACTGCACAATGTGAAAGAGGCAAGAAAAGAAGCCTTGTTGGCACGGGCAAAGGCGGATGCCTTTCTCGGTGATCTCGAAGCAATGGCCGGTAATTACACCGCGGCACTAGATTATCTTCTCTCTGCCAAAAACAATACAGAAGCACAGGGGAAAGATGTCACTACGCTTTCACGTATCTACTCCTATTTAGGCGTGCTATATCTCAAATTAGGCGAGTTTGACACATCAATTGACTATATCAATCAGGCCATCGACTGTGATCGCAAACGTGGCGATGAAGTAGGCCCCCTTTATGATATCTTGAATCGCGCCGCCGCCTACATACTGGCCGGCCGATATGAGCAGGGTTATCAGGATGCACAAGCAGGCTTACAAGTTGCCGAACGGCTTAAAAATAGTTATTTGAGCGCCGGTCTTGCGGCTGGTGTGGCGGAAGCATGTTATGGACTAGGCCAATGGCAAGAGGCTGAGCGCTATTCCTTTTACTCGCTTAGTTTTGAAGAAGAGTTTTTTCGCGCTTCTGCACTTATCGTCCTAGGGCTAGTCCGCCAAAAGCAAGGAAACTATCCCGAAGCAATCAAATGTTTGTACGCCGCACTCGATAACACAAAACAGATTGAAGACCGCTACACTGAAGCTTATGTCTGGCGCTCACTTGCTCATGTACATCGTGACGAAGGTTTATGGGATGCAGCACGTTCAGCCTTTGCGACGGCGCTGCAACTCTACACAGTCCTCAACTTAACCAAAGAGGTCAACGAATTGGAAGAGCAACTGAGAGAACTGCGTTAAGCGATTTGTGCATGTATGGCAAGTACCATTCTCTCATGGGCATTTCAAGCATTGTTTATCCTTCGATAGGACACAG
>DAOTTR010000514.1:0-16385 GCA_034437715.1 Caldilineaceae bacterium | reverse complement strand
GATCTACTAGTACAGTTGGGCGTAGATACCACGGCAGTTAATAAGGCACGTTACTCGTGTACATCATGGTAAAAATAGGGTACCTTATTTACGCCGGGATCTACTAGTTCGGTGTTCCCCGCGCTATTGAAAAGTCATAGTCGCCAAAAAAGCATCAACGTCAACCGGTTCGTAACACTGGCTGTTGGGCGTGGTTTGGCCTGTGGCTAACCCGGCTGGCAACAACGCGCAGCTTTCCTGCACCACCGCATCGACGGCGGGCGCCAGGCGAATTTCTACGCGGTCAGCGCGCGGTGATTGCGTATTTTGTGCGGTGTTGTCAGCGGTGTTGTCATAGTAGTAGACCGCCTTCACATGCGTTCTGAGCATCTTCCAGGCATAGGCGGGCAACGGTGTTTCGTTGCTCCCTGGCTTGAGGGAACGCGGCCAGAAAACGCGATTGATCTGGTAGTCGAAAACACGGCGCAGCATATCCGAGGCAGTCGCCGGGGTCGCGACCCATTTGGCATCGGGCCAGACATCGAGCCAGGACCAGGCGTGCCACAATTTAGGGGTCTCTGGCGGCAACAAACCACGACCGCTATGAACATCTGCGCCGCTGGCACCGACAAAGGCAAAATGCTGGGGATAATCAAAAAAATCCGTCGAGCGCGTGCGCAGACTATCGTAAAACGCCGTCGTCAAGGCCAGCAGCGCATGGCTGGTATGCAGCACACCCGCTTCCAGCGTCGGGGAGACCACGCTCACCCGATCCAGCGCATGATAATCTGGGCAAAATGTCGTGAAATCGCGCACAGTAGAACCCTGTGCGCGATGCTGCCAAAATTGAAAGTTTTCCATCTGTAGGCAACTACTGGTATGCATTCGCGAAGGTTTCCTTTTTGAATTGCGCCGCTTGTCTCAAGCTTGTTGCAAATTTTGATTGTCACTCTGCTGCCAGGCCAGCACAGCTTGATAGGGCAATTTGCCGCCAAAGATGTCCAGCGCGCTACCAATCGTGGCATCGACACGCCCCTGCCCCACTGTGCGGATCAGGTCGAGATCGGCCAGCGATTTGACACCACCGGCATAGGTGACGGGAATGGGTGACCAAGCCCCTAGCATGTTGACAACGGTTTCCTCTATGCCCAACTGTTTGCCTTCCACATCAACGGCATGAACGAGAAATTCCGCACAGTGAGCCGCCAACCAATCCAAGGTTTGCGCAGAAATTTTCAACTCGGTGAAGCGTTGCCAGCGATCGGTGACCACCCAGTAATCGCCATCGCGCTGGCGGCAACTCAGATCCAGCACCAAGCGCTGCTTGCCGACAACCTGGACTAAGCGTTGCAGCCGTTCCCGATCAATGCGCCCGTCGCGGAAAACATAGGAGGTGACAATCACATGACTTGCGCTGGCGTCCAGGTAGGCTTGGGCATTTTCTGGCGTAATCCCACCGCCCAGTTGCATCCCGCCAGGGAAAGCCGCCAATGCGGCCAATGCAGCATCCTGGTTGCCTGGCCCCAAGGCAATGATATGCCCGCCGCCCAGATGATCGCGCTGGTAGAGGCGCGCATAGTCGGCAGATGACTGTGTGGTCTCAAAATTGACAATCGGGCGCTGTTCATGGCCATCGGTGAGCGAGCCACCGACGATCTGCACCACACGGCCATTGAGTAAATCAATACAAGGTCGAAAACGCATAGCTCACTTCTTTAGCATGATTTTAGATGACAAGTGATGTCAGAGGATAAGCGTGACTATAACAAACCCGAGGTGAATTCAGCAAGTCGGTATACGGGCAAGGGTGTAATTCAGCAACCCACCACACCGGTGGCCTGGGTCATTCTATAAGAAACCGCAGTGGTTTCTTAGTAGTTTGGGAAAGTGTACCGCGGACAAGCGATAACCACTCCGGTTTGACAAACTGCACCCTGCTCGTCCCCGGCACACGTATGCGCGCGCGTACTAAAATTTACCGTAACGATTCAGGCGGCGGCGTTCCCAGCTGAATCGTACGCCAACGTTAAATTCGTGTTGAATGAATTCAACACCTGCAACGGCAAACGTGTTTAAACACGTTTGCTATCCCAGGCGCTGAATGAATTCAGCGCAGATGGTGATGAAATTTAACGTTGGCGTAATCGTTATGCCCAAAAGTAAAATAAACCCTACGGGCAAGGTGCGTGATCACTGGGCAAGCGAGTACGGGCAACCCGCCAGTGACATATCGCCCAACGCCATGATACAATGGCCCATGGCGATTTCATCTAGTGCAACCGGAAAGTGACGACCTATGCTCGACTTTAGCCAGCGCCTGCGTCTCTTTAGCCGCGAGGTGTGGCTCTATCTGATCACCCCGGCGCTGATTGGCTTTACGATCTTTGGCGGCATCTATACAGTGTTGCTCAACCTCTATCTGTTGCGGCTGGGCTATACACCGAGCTTTGTGGGCTTGGTCAATGCCGCGGGCTTTGCCACCCTGGCGGTGACAGCCTTGCCCACCGGCGCGGTGGGGCGCAAAATTGGCGTACGCCGCGCCATGATCCTGGGCATGATTCTGATCATGGCGGGCTGTGGTTTGCTCCCACTGGCTGAGTTCATTCCGGTTGCGGCGCGCCAAGGCTGGCTAGTGGTGATGTATGCGGTCATTCAGTTGGGCATGACGTTACATATTGTCAACTCCCAGCCTTTCCTGATGGATGCCACGACACCCGTCGAGCGCAGCCATGTTTTCTCGGTGCAGGTGGCCTTGTGGCCGCTGGCCGGCTTTGTCGGCAGCATGATTGGCGGCTTGCTCCCCGGCTTGCTGGCACCGTTATTAGGCGTCGGGTTGGAAGATGCCGCGCCCTATCGCTATACCCTCTTATTGGCGGCCGTGATGGTGCTCCCTGGCGTGTGGGCGTTGCTGCAAATTCCCGAACCCAAGCCAACGAATCGCACAATCTTGTCGGGCAGCGTGCCCGTCAACGCGCCGCTGGTGCTGATCAGCCTGCTGGCCGCCATTAGCTATTTGCGCGGAGGCGGTGAAGGGGTCGGGCGCACCTTTTTCAATGTCTATCTGGACGAACAGTTGGGCATTCCCACGGCGCAGATTGGCAGTCTATTTGCCTTTGCCCAATTGCTGGCTGTCCCGTCTGCCTTACTGGCACCCACGCTTGTCCATCGCTGGGGCAAAGAGCGCATTATTCTTTTGGGCACCTTTGGCGTGGCGCTGGGTCTGCTGCCCATGGCCTTTATTGCCGACTGGCGCGCCATCGCTGTGGGCATGTTGGGGATTCTGGTTCTAACTTCAGTTTCGCGCGGCCCGTTGATGATCTATATGCAGGAGGTGGTCGAGCCCCAATGGCGACCACTGGTTGCGGGAGCCACGACTATGACCTTTGGCCTCAGTTGGTTTACCACAGCGCTCAGTGGCGGCTACATTATTGCGGCCTTGGGCTATCGCGAGCTTTTTCTCTTTGGTGCGCTCTTAAATGTGGCAGGAGGCTTTCTGTTGTGGGGCTTTTTGGCCGCCCACCAGCGCCGCCAAACCGGTGGTTCCGTCGTCGGCACGGGTGATCGATAACGGTGGGTCGGTGAGACTTCCGCCTATTCAAAAACTATAGCCAAAGCTTCCCGTATTCCGTCAAGAGTTGACGCCATGTCCGGTGGCGAGTAGAATAGAGGCTAGTAGATCCCGGCGTAAATAAGGCATCCTACTTTGACCATGATGTACATGAGTAAACGTGCCTGATTGACTGCCGTGGTATCTACGCCCAATTGTACTAGTAGATCCCGGCGTAAATAAGGTACCCTATTTTTACCATGATGTACACGAGTAACGTGCCTGATTAACTGCCGTGGTATCTACGCCCAACTGTACTAGTACTTTCTGTTGATCCAAGTTTTTGGAATACGGTCCCGCTGTATGTGCATAACCAACAGCGTAGGGCAATGGAGTTGAAGCGGCCAGAGGTTTACGTCCTCGCGGCCCGACTACAAAGGCTCTCCTATTCTGGGTGAAGGTCAGATGCACATGGATCACCACTATGCGCTTGACAGAATACGGGAGCTTTTTTCTATGCTGGTGAAAAATCGTGCCAGCAATCGTGCTAGAGATCGTGCCCGTAGCCGATTGTCTGTTGCTGGGTGAGCGCGTTGGTCTATGAATAAACAGGTTAAAAACTGTCCGGGTCTTAGTGCGAACGATATTGGCCTGCTGCAACGGGTGGAACATGGCCTACCGATCACCGCCGATATTAGTCGCGCCGATATTCTGGTCTGTTGTCGATTGTCTAACCAGCGCGCCCTGGTGATCAGCCATGCCTCCCCTTGCTCGATCTCTTCGCTCTATCAAGAAAGCGCAGAAGGGCGCACGCTGACCCAAGAAGAACATCCGCTGATTTTGCGTACCTTGACAAGTGGCAGCGGTGGGCGTCAGCAGCGCGAAGTCGTGCGCAACGGTGCGCCGATTATCCAGGATGTTTATCCGATCCTCAATGCGGAGCAAGCGACGATTGCCGCCTTTGTGGTGGAAACAAATATGTTGGCCTATGAACGGCAACGGCGGCGCAATCGCCCTTTTCAGCGCGCCGTCCCCGGTTTGCAGGAGATGTGTCTACGGGGCGAACTGCGCGAAGCCGAGACACTGAGCCGCTTTGGCCTCTATGATGGCATCTACCTGGTTGACGATGATCGGCGCATTCGCTACATGAGCGGCAACGCCAATAATCTCTTTCGCACAGCAGGCATTCTTGCCGATCCCCAAGGCGCAAAAATCGCCATGTTGGAAGCGGCCGACGCGGAACTGGCCGAAGAAGCTTTTCGCACCAAGCATTGCCTGGAAGTGCGCCACGAAGCGTCCGATGGGCGGATTTGGGTGCGCAAAGCCGTGCCCCTGCACCTGTCACCCGCCGATTGGTTGCAACTGTGGGCCAGCATTCCGATGATGCCGTGGTATGGTCCATTTCGGCACAAGCAACATGCGATCAACGCCGTGCTCATCCTGGTGCATAATGCCACCGAGAATGTGCAAAAGCAGCGCGAACTGAATGTCAAGTCGGCGATCATCCAAGAGGTGCATCACCGCGTCAAGAATAATCTGCAAAATATTGCGGCCATTTTGCGCATCCAGGCCCGGCGCTGCGAGAGCGAAGAAGCAAAACAGCATCTCACCGATGCGGTGAATCGTGTGCTGAGCATGTCAGTTATCCATGAATTTCTCAGCCAGGATGAACATCGGCCCATCAATTTCCGCGATGTCTGCCAGCGGATCGCCAACCAGGTGGCCCAGGTTTCGAGCAACCCCGAACAGGAGATCCACATTCAGGTGAGCGGCCCCAACATTCGGCTACCAGCCAGCCAAGCCACGCCGGCAACTATGGCGGTCAATGAACTGCTGCTCAACGCCGTCGAACATGGTCTGCGCGATCGCCGCCAAGGCTCAATCAAGATCAAGCTGACGGATCTGGGTGACGGGGTTGAATTAGTAGTGGAAGATGACGGCATTGGGCTGCCAGCGGATTTTGGGGCCAGGCCCAGCAATAGTCTCGGCCTGCAAATTGTGCATACCCTGGTGACTGATGATCTCAAAGGTACGCTGCGTTTGGAGACAATCGAGCCCACAGCGGAAACCGCCGATGCGCTTGCAACGGGCAACAGCGATCCGGCACCCCATGATGTTGCCAATGATGTTCCTAGACATCTGGGTAAACTTGGTACGCGCGTAACTGTAATTTTCCCGAAACGCTCTTTAGGAGTAGACTAAGGGCTTATAGATTTCGATAGATGGTTTGATCGTTGATTCGTTCGCACGGTTGAGTGAGGCGGTTGGTTAGCGCAATATACCATACTGTACCCCCCAGTCAGACGGAGCAACGAACCACTCAATCCCAATGCCAAAGGAGTATAAGACGTGGAACGGACCCGCGTAATCATCGCTGACGATGAATCGCTGATTCGCATGGATCTACGTGAAATGCTGACGAATCTCGGTTATCTTGTGGTGGGCGAAGCCGGTGACGGCCGCAGCACAGTCAATTTAGCGCGCGAACTTCGCCCGGACATTGTGATCATGGATATTAAGATGCCTGATATGGACGGGATTGAGGCGGCAGCAATTTTAACGGCAGAGCGTGTTGCACCAGTGCTTCTCTTAAGTGCGTACAGTCAACAAGAATTGGTTCAGCGTGCGCGCCAGGCTGGCGTGGCTGGCTATCTGGTCAAGCCGTTTCGTGAAAGCGATTTGGCCCCGGCCATTGAAATTGCCATGGCGCGCTTTAGCGAGTTCCGCGCGATTGAGCGCGAGGTGAACAGCCTGCAAGATGCCTTGGAAACGCGCAAATTGGTCGAGCGCGCCAAAGGTATTTTGATGGATACCCAGGGGCTGAATGAGAGTGAGGCTTTCCGCCGCATCCAAAAAATGAGCATGAATAACCGCAAACCCATGCGCGCTGTAGCGGATGCCATTATTCTTGCCCATCAGGTCAGTGAACAGTAGCGCGCACCCTATGAAATTGTCGATTATTATGCCTGTGTACAATGAACAGGCCACCTTGGCCGAAATTGTCAACCGGGTACGCACTGTTGATCTGACGGTGGACCGCGCGGGTACCAACCAACTGCTGCAAGGGCCGATTGCGCTGGAACGCGAAATTGTGATTGTCGATGATGGCTCTACCGACGGCACGCGCGCGATTTTGAATCGCTGGCGCGCCGAAAATGCCCCAGATCTGCGCATCATCTACCACGAAAAGAATGGCGGCAAGGGCGCGGCCCTGCGCACCGGCTTCGAGCAATCGACGGGCGACATTATCGTGATCCAGGATGCAGATCTGGAATATGATCCGCGCGATTTTGTGAAGTTGTTGGAGCCACTACTGGAAGGGCGTTCCCCGGTCATTTATGGCAGTCGCTTTATGGGCGGCCCCCGCTCGGCCATGAGCTTAAGCCATACGCTGGGCAATATGTTTTTGACGATCCTGACCAATCTTTTCTTTGGCACCGCGCTCAGTGACATGGAAACCTGCTACAAATGTTTTCGCCGCGACGTAATCACGGGGATGCCGTTGCGCAGTCGCCGCTTTGAGATCGAGCCTGAGTTGACTGCCAAAATTCTCAAGCGCGGCTACACGATCTACGAAGTGCCGATCAGCTATAATGGCCGTGCTTTCCATGAAGGCAAAAAAATTAGCTGGCAAGATGGCTTCATCGCTGTGAGCACTTTGATCAAATACCGTTTTGTTGATTAATCTGCCCAAGAGATGGATGAACGCGCGTTGGCTGCCTAGGCCATGGCGGTCATTGGTTATCGCCCATCAACTGTATACGCTGGCAACTTGCCTCATCCTTTGTGTGGGCTTTGGTCTCTATTTGCGGCTGCTTGATCGCTTTCCTCTGCGCGAAGACGAGGCGATTTACAGCTTTTGGGCGTTGCATTTCTGGCATCAAGATCCCTTCTTGCTCACCGTTTGGCCCGATAAACCGCCGCTCTTTTTGTGGCTATTGGCGTTGGCCTTTGATGGGTGGGGGGCCAGCCCAGCCGCCGGTCGCTTGCTCAATAGTATGCTGACCCTGCTCACCGCGCTGGTGATTGGTGCGACGGCGCGCCGCCTGTGGGGCAACCGCAGCGGCTTCATCGCCTGCCTGCTCTATCTGCTCAATCCCTTTGCTATGAGTTTCGCGCCCACGGTTTACACCGATCCCCTGTTGGTCTTGGCGGGTCAGTTAGCGCTCTGGATGGCGCTGACCGGGCGCGGTTTTGGCGCGGGTTTTTGGCTAGCGGTGGCGATTATGACCAAGCAACAGGGGTTGCTCTATGTGCCGCTGATTGGCCTTGTGTTTTGGCGCGGGCAACCCGTCACAGTCCAGCAATCGAGCAGCACCTTTACGCGCTGGCTGTGGTTTCTGCTGGGGCTACTGCTGGTGCTCGCGCCGATTTTGGTTTGGGATAGCCTGCGTTGGTCGGTTGCCCCGTCGCCGTGGGACTTGAGTGTGCGCAACTATGGCGCTTTACAACTCCTCGCGCCCAGTGAATGGCTGGCACGCAGCCGTGCGTGGGCGGCGTTGTTGTGGTATTTCACGGCAAGCTGGCCCATGTGGGGCTTGATCGGCGCGGTATTGATCGGCGCGCTCTGGCCGTTTTCGCGGTGCCGTCTTCAACGGCTAGGCAAGTCACCCCTGCGTTGGTTGCTGCTGTGGAGTGGCAGCTTTTTATTGCTGCATAGTACGACGAGCATTCAACCCTGGGATCGTTATCTTCTGCCGTTGGTGCCGATGCTCTGTCTTCTGGTGGCCTGGGCGATTGGACAACCGGACTTTTTCCCTACAGGCTCCCCACGCCAGCAGTGGACCGGCGCGTTGGTGAGCTTGCTTTTGCTGCTGCCGCCGGCGCTGTTGGCCTCTAGCGGCGGGTTGCCCATTGGCGGGGATCACGGTGCCTACCGCGGCTTGTCCGAGGCGATGGCGTGGCTAAAGGCACAACCCCCGGACCATGTGATTCTCTATGATCAACCCTTGGGCTGGCAATCGCAATTTTATCTCTATGATCAACTTGTCAGTGGCGCGTATGAAAGGCGCTGGTTTCCCCACGCCACCTATCTGGCCGATAACGCGGCCAAGGTACCCTATCGCACGCGCTTGCTGATTCAGCCCGATTGGGCGCCACAACCTGATCTGGCGCTGTACTTGGCCGTGCGCCAACTCTACCTTGTCCCCGCGGCGCGCTTTGGAGGAATCACAATCTATGGCGTGCAAAATAAAACGCAGCCCCCGTGTGACTGGTGTCTCTGTCAACCCCATGTCCCTTGGCGGATAGTCAATCGCTATGCACTGCAACTGGAGCGCGGGCAGCCATGATGCAACGATTTTTCGCTCGCTATGGGCTGGTGGCTGCTGGCCTTGGCCTGGCCGGTTTTGTCGGGTTGCTCTATTACCCGCTGCTCTTTACCAACCGCGTGCTGGCGGGCGGCGATATTCTGCTCTATTTCTATCCCTACCGTGACTATGCCGCGGCGGTGTTGCGCGGGGGGGAGATCCCGCTGTGGAATCCCTACATTTTTATGGGCGTGCCCTTTCTCGCCAATCCGCAGGCGGCTGTGCTCTATCCGCTGCACTGGCCGCTACTTTGGCTACCGGTGACGCAACAGATCTATTGGAGCGCGGCCATTCACACGTGGTTGTTGGGCTTTGGTTTGGTATTGCTGCTGCGCCGCTATCGGTTGGGGATCGGGGCTAGCCTAGCTGGGGGCTTGGTGTTGGCGGGCTGCGGTTTCTATGGCGGGCTGCTCGGCCACATCAACCAGATGAACGCGGCGGCCTGGCTGCCGTGGACGCTCTTGGTATTTGCGGGGTTATCGACAGACGAGCCGCGCATCAAAATCCGCAATCTCAAATCCCCTGGTGCCTGGTGCGCGCTGCTGGTGGCGCTCATGTTGTTGGCGGGGCATACGCAGACGGCCTATATCAACCTGTTTGGGGTGGGGTTGTGGCTGGTCTGGGTGGCAATCCTGCGCTTGCCTGCCTGGCATTTGTCAATCGCCATGCTGCGTTTGTTCTTCGCCGAGCTTGCCCCCGCTTTGCTTGTCTATGGGGTGGGTGGGGTGCTGGGCGCGCTGCTCTGTGCGGCCCAACTGTTGCCAAGCTTGGAACTCAACGGCTTGGGGCTGCGTGAGGGTGGATTGAGCTATGCCGAGGCAACCAGCTTTAGTTTGCATCCGCTGCGCTTGCCCTGGTCGTTGCTCCCCAGCTATGGCCTGATCGACCTGGGGCAGATTTTTGGTGTCGGCTACACCGAGTTTGTGGGCTATGTTGGGTTGCTTGGTCTGCTCTTGGCGCTGGTGGGGGCATGGCAGGGGCGTGGCCCCGCGCGCCAGCTTGGCCTCTTTTTTGTGGGCATCGGCCTTTTCCTAGCCTTTGGCCGCTGGAACCCGCTCTATTATCTGCTCTATTGGCTCGTCCCTGGCTTTGATCTCTTCCGTGTGCCCGCGCGCTGGATGATGCTCTACAGCTTTGGCATGGCAATTTTGGCTGGCCTGGGCCTGGATTGGAGCGTGCGCAGGTTAGCCGTGTGGCGCTTTGCCACCTTATTACCCTATCCCATGCTCATCCTGACGCTGCTGGCTGTCGATCTGCTATTGGCGGCGCAATCCTTGCCCCATCGCCAACCCACCGCGCCGCAGGCGGTCTATGGGGCGCGCACCGCGCCCGCCCATTTGCTGACTGATCCGGTGCGTGCCGCGTTGGGGCCAGCGGCTATGGGCCGTTTCCTGGGCATGAGCACCATCACCTATGATCCGGGTGACATGGCCGATTGGCAACGGGTTTTGTTGGAAAGTAATCCGCCGCAACTCGATCAGCGCGCCTTTGATCAATTTATCATTGGCCTCAAAATCCAGGAATTGGTGGTGCCCAATCTCTCGCTCTTCTGGCGCATTCCCGCGGTGGATGGTTTCGATGGCGGCGTCTTGCCCTTGCAACGCTACAACCAATTGCTCACCCTCTTTGTCCCACCCACTGAGTTGGTGCCCGATGGTCGGCTGCGTGAGCAGATCAAGACCATGCCCGCGGCTGATCTGCTGGGTCTGCTCAATGTGCAATATGTGATCACCGACAAAGTGCGCGATCTCTGGTTCGAGGATGTTTTCTATGACCGCCAGATCGGTGCGCGCTTGACCCGTGACCAAGCGACCCTGGCCGTGGATGTGCCGCGCACTTTTGAAGCAACGCATATCGACTTGATCGGCTATGTGGAAGGCGACACTGCTGCTCTGCGCGATGCCCAATTACCCGTGCTGGCCGTGAGCCTGACAACAGAACGAGGGACAACCGACCTTGCGCCAATCACCGCCGGTGACCAGCCGGGCGCAGCTTTGGCCGATCCGGCACTGGACAGTCTGGCGGCGCAACGGGGTGGCGCGGTTGTCGCCTTGCGCCATGTGGATCAGGCCCGGCAGGAATATCGCGTGCGGGTGCCCTTGACCATGCCGTTGACGCCTACGGCAATTCAACTGCAACGGCTGGACACGCCGCTAGATGTGGTCATTCAAGCTGTCACCCTGTATGACGCGCGTACGAAGATGTTCGTCCCCTTGTTGCCCAGTGATCGCGGCCACTTTCAACTGGTCCACAGCGGTGATGTGAAAATTTATGAAAATCAGGATGTGCGCCCGCGCGCCTATCTTGTCCATCAGGTGTACGCCGCGGCCGATTCGGCGGCGGCGTTGGCCCGCGTGCGCGAGGATGCCAATGTCCATGCGGGTAGGGCCGCAGTGGTCGAAGGCGATCTGATATTGCACACGACGCCAGCCATTGGCGATAGGGCTGAATTGGTCCATTATGCCGCCGATGAAGTGGTAGTACACACCCGTAACCAGGAAGCCGCTTTGCTCGTCCTGAGCGACACCGCCTATCCTGGCTGGCAAGCAACGGTGGATGGCGCGCTGGCTACGATCTACACGACGAATGTTCTCTTCCGTGGGGTATCCGTACCCGCCGGGGAGCATGTGGTGCGTTTTGCCTATCAGCCGGCCAGTTGGCGCTGGGGCCTATGGTTGAGTGGCGCGGGCTGGCTGCTTTGGGTACTTCTCTGGTGGCCGTTGCCCTGGCGCAACCGTTCCCAATCGAGAGATGCCGCCTAGATATTGCGCTAATGACCTAAACCGGCTGTCCAAAATCCGACAAAGCACCGATTGACAATCCTTCGCTCGCGCTTTAGCATTTTCCCCATATTTATCCGTAGGAATCATCCTACGAACAGTTGACTCCCAACCACCACTGCATCAACCCGGAGGTCCCCATGCGGATAATTCGCTGTGGCGTCGTTCGCCAACCGCTGGCCTATCTACGCCACTTCAGCTTATGTTGTTTGATACTCCTTCCGCTACTGGCCTACTGGGCCAATGATCTTGTTCGACCACTCCATGCGCAACCCGCTGCGCTGCCACCCATTCGCATCAGCCAGATCTATGGCGGTGGCGGCAACAGCGAGGCTACCCTGCACTCTGATTTTGTTGAACTTTTCAACGCTGGTGCTGAGCCGGTAAATCTCAACGGCTGGTCGGTGCAATATGCGGCCAAAGAGGGCACCAATTGGGCAGTTACATCCCTGGGCGACGTGACCATTGCTGGCTTTGGCTACCTGCTCATTCGCCAAGCGGCTGGTGATGGCGGCAGCGATGCCGGGTCTGCGCTTGAAATGCCCGATGTGATTGACGATACGAGCATGAGCGCGACCGAAGGCAAGGTCGCGCTGGTGGCCGGCACCGCGTCGATCATTGGCCTGTCCGATGGCGCGGTGGTGGACTTTGTGGGCTATGGCAATGCCAATGAAGCTGAGTTGGCAACCGCGGCGAAACTTTCCAACACGACCGCCGCACAGCGGGCAAGCGATGGCTGTACCGATAGCAACCATAACGCTGCTGACTTTGCCGAATTACCCCCCACCCCGCGCAATCAAGCTGCCCCCGCCAATCCGTGTGTGTTGCCCGCCGAACTGCCAACGGAAACGCCCACGGCACCGCCACCGTTGATTGAACCTCTGCCAATAACAGATACGCTCGCTGTGACCGATACCCTGGTCGTAAGCGAAACAGCACCCGTTGCGGATATACCAACCCCCACCAGTACAGCGGTCGAGATCACCGCAACAATAACCGATGTCGTATTCACAGAAGTCATCACGCTGACTGCCTTGCCCGAAGTGCTAACGCCAACCGTCACCGCGCCCGATACCCCGGTGCCGCCGGATCTGCCATCACCGTCCGCTACACCCTTGCCAACCGATACGCCATCGCCAACCCCAGCCGCGCCAACCCTTCTCCCCGCGACACCCACGCCAACCACCACCCTGCCCCCTGCTACCCTGCTACCTGTCGCAACAGCCGCGCCACCCCTGGCTGCTGCATCGCCGCGTCTGTTGATTACTGAATTTCTGGCCGATCCCAAGGCTGTCGCGGATGAAGCGGGCGAATGGCTCGAGATCTATAACGCAGATAGCGTGGCGGTGAATCTACGCGGCTGGACCCTGGCCGACCTGGACAGCGACCGTCATACCATTGCCTTGGACGTGGTGATCGAGCCGGGGCAATATCTGGTGCTGGCACGCAACAGTGACGCGGCGGTCAATGGCGGCGTGCTTGCCTCTTATGTCTACCAGGGCCTTGCGCTTGCCAATAGTACAGATGAATTGTTGTTGTTGGCCCCCGATGGCACAGAAACCGATCGCGCGATCTGGAGCGACGCCAAGGCGGGCGCTTCGGCCCAACGCACAACCCTCACCGATGCCCCTCTCTGGGAAAACAGTCAAGCACCCTGGCCCGGCTCGGCGGGTGACAGCGGCACACCCGGAAGCGCGTATCAGTCGCAGCCCAGCTTGCCCACCACCACACCCTCACCGGTTGCAACCCCAGGTCTTCCGTGGCCCCTGGCCGCCGCGCCCAGCGCTCTGCAAATTGATGAAGTGCTCTATCGCGGCAGCGATGAAGAATTGGTTGTGTTGCACAACACCGGCACCACTGCGCTGGATCTTACTGGCTGGCTGATTGGGGATGCCGAGACCCAAGGCAAGAGCGAAGGCATCTACGAGCTACCCACCGGTACGCTGCTCGCTGGCGGTGATCGGCTGGTGCTGGCGCGCGATGGCCTGGCTTTTCGAAATCGCTGGGGACGCGCGGCCCATGCTGAGTTTTCGGCCACTGACGCCGAAACACCGGATCTAGTGCGCCGCCGCGATCTGGCCAGCGGTCAACTGGCGCTGAATGACAACGGCGACGAGGTGCTGCTCTTCAATCCTGCCGTGGCCGTCGCCGATGCCGTCGCCTTTGACGAAGGGAACTACGGCGCGCTTGGCTTGACTGGCGTCTTGGATGCGCCCACGGGTTATGCCTTGCACCGTGTACCCGACGCGCGTTTCCCCACAGTGCGCGAGGTGCGCCAGCGCTTCCTCTATGCACCCGCAGATCCCTTTGCCACCGTCACCCTACCCACACCATTGCCCTATGCCGCGGTTGGGTTGGGCGATAATTTTTGGACGATTTGGGGATCGCTGGGCGCGCCCAGCATTTTCAGCGACGGGGGTGCGGCCCCACCCCACTATTTGTTAGCTGCGGCGGCGGCACAGGGTCTCAACTTTCTGGCAATCGCCGATCCGCGCTATGTTGCACCATGGCAGGCTGCCGACGCGATCATAGCCGTCCCTGCTTGGCAGTGGGCTGGCGACGAAGATGCGCACGCCATCCTCTATGACGCCCAGCCCCAAACCTTGGCTGATGCGCCATCCCTCCTAGCCCACCTGGACGCAACCGGAACTATTGCCCAGTGGCAGACAAAAAATCCACCCAATCACCGTGCGATTACGGCCATGGCTGCCGATGGCGTCACGGCCCCGGGTGCGCTGGCTGCGCTCTATAAAGCTTGGTCCACGGCGGGCACGCCGCTGTTGCCCGCGGGCAATGCAAATCCGCCTGTGGCAGGCGTCATCGATCCAGCACCGCGTTACACGGGATTGGCCGTGGCTTCCCCCGATCTGGCCGGCATCCAAGGTGCGCTGGTGGCGCGGCGTGGCTGGTTGACAAACCGGCCTGGTCTCTGGTTAACGCTGCGCGCTGAATTGCCCGACGGTAGCCGGCGTTGGATGGGCGAAACGCTGACTGCGGGCAATCAAGTGACTTTGCTTGTTGACTATGGCGACAATGGCGGGGAAGTGGCGGGCATGGCGATTTGGCAGGATGACAAGCCGATCCAACAATTAGCCACACCGCTGGCCGGGGGCCAATGGCGCGTGATCTTGGCGGCGATTCCCAACACCTTTCTCTACGCCGTGGCGACCCAGGCCGACGGTAACTTTGCTGTCACCGCGCCGATCTATGTGCTGCCCGCGGAAGGCGACGCACGGGTCGTGATCAACGAGGTGTTGCCCGCACCGGGCGATGACCACAACAGCGACGGCGCGATTGATAGCGACGACGAATATATTGAACTGTACAATCCTAGCGATCAGCCGCTCTCTCTGGTCGGCTGGCAGTTGAGCGACGTTACCGGCGATGCCTCGCCCAGCCGCCGCTTTACTTTTGGCCCTGGTCGTTACATTGGTGGCCGTAGTTGGCTGCTGTTGCGGCGTATTGATACACGCATCAATCTCAACAATGCCGACGACCATGTGCGCCTGCTCAACCCCGCCGGTGAAGAGGTGGATCGCATTGCATGGGGCCAAAGCCCGCGCAAAGGGCTTTCCCTAAGTCGTCTATCCGATGGGGGCCGGTGGCGTGAGCGCGATCCGACCCCCGGTCGATCCAATGGCGCTGAGCCAGAGGACGATGACGACGATGAAAATATCACTGGGGTTTATGAACCACCGCCGGTACGTCTTTCCCCGACACATGGTCAGGCCGACGGGCCAATCGGCTCGATTGCCCATGCCAAGCTGGCCGGATTGGAGATGTGGGTGGAGTTCCGTGCCGTGGTAACCGCGCCGCCGGGCCTCTTTAACGCCACGATCTACGTCGCCGATCCGGTGCCCGATCACGCAACTGGACCACTTGCGGGGATTGGGATCAATGTCTATTTGCGTAACGGCGAATTTCCACTGCTGGCCGAGGGGGATCGAGTGATTGTGCGCGGACTGCTACGCTCTTTTCGCGGGGAAATAGAACTCCAATTGGCCGCACCCGATCAGATCGGGTTTCTATCAACAGGGGCGCTATTGCAACCATTGCCCGTTGCGATCAGCGAGATTGGCGAATCGATTGAAGGCCGCTTGGTGACCTTTACTGGTAGCGTCAGCGGCTGGCAGGGCGACAGTATCCTCTTGCTCGATTCCGCCCAGCCCAATGTCGAACCCGTACGCGTCACGGTGCGCAGTAGCCTACCTTGGCAACGTCCCTATGTCCTGTCCGGTCAACGCTGGCAAGTCACCGGCATTGTCAGCCAATTCGCGCGCGCATCGCCCTGGAATGGCGGCTACCGGGTGTTGGTCCGGTATAAGGAGGATCTGGTAAAGTTGAAATAATCGCGCATGTCCGTTCCTTGTCTCTGGAAGCCTCGTTCAGCATTGTCTAAGATTTGATGGATTTAACGTAGGTCACGTTTGCAACGTGACAATCTTCCCCAAAGCCGCAACCGCGCCCTAGAAAAACCTTGGGGGATGATGCTTGTGCGGTTAAGAACCGGATGGTTTGTATTGCCCGAGCCTGTCACGTTACAAACGTGACCTACAACAGCGGCCTGCCGCCATCGACGGGGATAATACAGCCGGTGGAAAAGAGCAACTGGGTTGTCACGGCGAAGACGGCTTCGGCTACATCTTCTGGTTGTGCAATACGATTCAAGGGCGTTTTGTCGATCTGTTCTTGGATATAGGCTGGCTCCATGCGGATGGCATAGTCGCCCCAGACCCAGCCCGGCGCGACCGAGACCACGCGAATCTTGGG